>JAEYOU010000293.1 GCA_023411405.1 Pseudomonadota bacterium
GGCGACGGTGGCCTGGAGGCCCGCCGCGCCGAGCGCCGCAGCGGCGAGCGCCGCGGGCAGGCGCCGCGCGAGGCGCGGGAGGATGGAGGGGAGAGGACGCGTTGACATGAGGGCTCCTGTGCTCGGAGAGCGATCGTCGAGTTGCCACGGGGAAAGCCCGCCCAGACTACCAGCGAACCGGTTCGATCGGCCGGGGACGACACATCAAGGACCCGGCGGCGTAGGTCCGCGTGATTGCTCGCGACGAGGCGGGCCATCGCCGTACCCCCGATCGTCGTGGCGCCACCTCCCGGCGTCGATCAGCATCTCGCATGGACACGCGCTGGCTCGTCGCCGAAGCCGCTCACGAGAACGCCTGCTGGTGCGATCTCGTCTGCAGGGCCCATGGACGTGCCGGGGAGTTCCACGCCTCGCACTGGGTCGCCCACGGACCCGTCCCCCCGTATCACCCCCGCCTCGTGACGCTCGGCGGACCGGAGCGCTCCGACGCGCATCGCGCGGCCATCGGCACGCTCGTGGCCACGTCGGGCGGCGCGGCGCTCGCGGTGAAGGACTCCTTCGGAGTGCTCGACTGCGCGCCGCTCGGGATGCGGCTCCTGTTCGAGGCGGAGTGGATCGTGCATGCCGCCGACCGCGCCGCGCCCGCCGGGGAGGGCCCGGTCCGCTGGCGTGAGGTCCGGGACGAGCAAGCGCTTGCGCGGTGGGAGGACGCCTGGCGCGGGACGCCGCCTCCGGCCGAGCTCGCCGCCGTCCGGCTGTTTCCGGCCGGACTCCTCGGCGACCCCGACGTCGTGTTCCTGGCCGGCGAGCGCGACGGCCGGATCGTCGGCACTGGCGTGCTTCACCGTTCCGGGCCGGCGGTCGGCCTGTCGAACGTCACCGGGCACTCCGTCGCCGCGTTCCAGGGCTGCTGCGCGGCATCGCGCGCGCGGTTTCCGGGCCTGCCGGTGGTCGGGTACGAGCGCGGTGCAGAGCTCGAGGCCGCGCTGGAGGCCGGGTTCGATCGCCTGGGGCGGCTCGCAGTGTGGGGGAGGTGAGGAGGGACGCGTGCCCCGTTCGAGCCACGCTCAGCGCGCGGCGTGCACCTCCGGTGCGTTCTCCCGCGACGCCCGCAGGTCGGGCTCGTGCGGAAGCGTGACCGTGAACGACGCGCCCTCGCCTGGCGCGCTGTGCACGGCGATGGTGCCGCCCAGCGCCTCCACCACCTGGTGGGAGATGTACAAGCCCAGCCCCATCCCGCCATAGTTGCGCTCCGACACCGCGCGCTCGAACCGGCCGAAGATGCGGCGCTGGGCGTCGGGCGCGATGCCGATACCCTCGTCGCGCACCGTCAGCCGGGCGCACGCGCCGTCATCCTCGACGCGCACCTCCACCGGCTTGCCCGCGCCGTACTTCGCGGCGTTCGAGAGCAGGTTCGTCAGCACCTGCTCGAGCCGGAACGCGTCCACGCGAGAGTGCACCACACCGTCGACGATCAGGTGCAGCTCGCAGCCCGCCTGGGAGAGCATGGGTTGCATGCGCTCCACCACCGCCCGCGTCAGCTCCCCGAGGTTCTCGTCCGCGAGGCGGAGCTGCATGCGGCCGGTGGCGAGGCGGCTCACGTCCAGCAAGCCCTCGACCAGGGCGGTGAGCCGCCCCACGTGGCGCACGATGCCCGCCAGCCCTCGCGCCATCGCCGAGTCCGTGGCCTCCCTGGCCATGCGCCGGCGGACCACCTCCAGCTGCAGCGTGAGGGAGGTGAGGGGCGTGCGCAGCTCGTGGCTGGCGACGGACAGGAACTCGTCGCGCGCACGCACCGCCTCTTGCAGCGCCTGCTCCGCCCGCTTCAGATGGGTGATGTCCAGGAAGAAGATGGAGAGCCCGATGGGCGACGGGTGGGCGCGCACCTGCGTCCAGAGCTGCAGGGGAGGGTAGTAGGCCTCGAACTGCACCGAGACGCCCTCTTGCACCGCCCGCCGGTACTGCACCCAGTACTCGCTCCCGACGGTCTCGGGGAACTCCTCCCACAGCACCCGCCCGAGCAGCTCCTCACGCCGCCGGCGAAGGAGCGGCTCGGCCGCACGGTTCACGTACAGGAAGCGCCAGTCGAGCCCCACCTCGAACACGGCGGCGCCGCTGCCCTCGAGCGCCGCCTGCAGGCGTGCGTGCGCGCGCTGCTGCGTCTCGAGCTGCTCGGCGAGCGCGTTCGTCATGGCCTCGAAGGCGCGCCCCACCACCGCGACCTCCTGCGGTCCGTGTGTCACGGCGCGTCCCGCGCGCACCTGGCGCTCGCCCAGCGCGACCCGCCCGGCCACCGCGGCCAGCTCGCCGAGGGGTCGGGTGATGAGGCGGCCGAGCACCTCGCCGCCGACCAGCGCGAGCAGGAGCGCCCCCAGGAGGCCCAGCAGCATGCGCCCGAGCTGGTCGTGCAGTCCTGGCAGCAGGGCGGCCTCGGGGGTGGCGACCACCACGCGCCAGCCGAGAGACCTCAGGGGCGCGGCGCCGAAGTGCAACCGGCCCAGCGCCTCCAGGACGGCGGAGCGCGCGCCGGGGTCGGCCAGCGCTCCGCTCTCCTGCTCCGGCAGGTTGCGCAGCAGGGCGGTGAGGGGCGAGTCGGGGTCGAGGCGCTGTACGTCCATCGGCGCCTCGATGGCGGGGCGGCCGTCGGGTCCGAGCACCGCCAGGCGCTGCCCGTCCTCCAGCAGCGGTACGGCCTCGGCGGCGAGCTGCTCCAGGTCGACGGAGGCGATGACGAGGCGGTCGATGGCGCCCGGCTGCCCTCCTCGCACCCACGTCGCGGCGAGCAGCATTCCGCCCACCTGCACCAGCCCCGGTGGTGTGTCGCGGCCGACGGCGTTCAGCGCGAGGGCGAGGGCCGAGGGGGTCGCCGGAGGGCGGACGGTGTAGGCCAGCAGATCGCCGCCCGGCGCTTCGAGCACGACCATCCCCGAGAGCACGGGCGAGACGGCGACGCGTGCGCGGATCCAGCGGCCCAGCTCCTCCGCCGTGGCAGGCGGGGCGCCCGCCTCGTCCCGCGCCCGCAGCGTGCCCGCCAGCGCTTGCGTCGCCTCCACGGTCTCTCGCAGCTCTCGCTCGAGCCGGTGCGCCACGTCGCGCGCCGTGCGGGTGTTCGTCTCCGCCAGGCGCGCCCGCTCCGAGGAGAGCAGGTGGTGCGCCTGCAGCACCGCGACGGTGGAGAGGGGCAGCACCGCCACGCAGGCCAGCACGAGGCGCAGCATCACCCGCACGCTGGAGCGGGTGAGGGGGAGGGGGAGGAGGGGCTCCAGGCGCGCGCGTACCGGAGGGAGCAGCAGCACGACGTGCACCGCGAGCGCCGCCAGCAGGCTGTTGGCGCCCACCTTGAGGGTCGCGCTGAAGGCGGCCGGCCAGACGAAGTCCAGGCCCAGGGGCGTGCCGTACACGACGAGGGCCGCCCATGCGCCCGCGATCGCCCAGTACGCTCCGTCCGCGACCACCGGCGAGAGCCGCCGGCGCAGGACTCCTACGCCCACGCCCTCGAGCACGAGCAGCGACAGCGCGTACCCGTGATCCCACAGGAGCACCGTGCCCAGGCCCGCCACGGCCCCCGCCACCGCGCCGCCGGCCGGCCCCAGCAGCACCGCCGCGAGCAGTGGGGCGGCGGGGATGGCGACGAGGTGCATGCCCGGCAGGAGCTCCACGCGGACCGCCGTCGAGGCCAGCCCTGCGAGCCCGATCGCGAGCGCCAGCCCCAGCGTCCGCAGGGCGGCGTCGCGGCCGCTGCCGCCGCCTCGCCCGGGGTGGCGACCCTGGGGCTGGGCTGTGTCCAGCACGTGGTCGCGGGGTGCACCCATCACCAGGGAAGGTGGCGTGATGGCCGCACGACGGCAGCGGGCGCTTTCTCGCTCCACCGAGCCCCGGCGCGCGCGGCGATCAACGTCGGCGCGCCGGGGCGAGAGAGGTGCAGAGCGGTTCGATGGCCTCCAGCAGCGCCTCGGGCGGGAACGGCTTCGTCAGCGCGGCGCGGACGGGCGGCCCCTCGGGCAACGCGCGGCTGGCGCTCACCACGACGACGGGCAGGCTGTCGGCCAGCTCCGGGCGGGCGCGGACCTCCTCGAGGAAGCGCCAGCCGTCCATCACCGGCATCATCAGGTCGAGCACCAGCACGCACGGCCGCGAGCACCGATCCAGCACCTGCAGCGCGTGCGCGCCGTGAGCGGCCTCCAGGACCTCGTAGCCCTCGAGCTCGAGCAGCTCGCGCAGGACCGCGCGGACGTCCTCGTCGTCGTCGACGAGCAACACCGTGGCAGCGAGGTCCGAGGTGACCATCTCCGAGGTTCAACCTGTGGCGGACACGCGTCGAGAGCGAGGACGAGGTGGTGGCCGGACCGCCGGCGGCGCCACCGGCGAGGTGGCGCGCCCGGGCGCCCCTGCCGTGGGGGCGTCCGCACGCGCCTTCGCGCGGAGTTCCACCGGACCCCTCGGCCTGGCGCGCCGCGTCACGCGCCGGCGTACCCTGCGCATCACGGAGGGCAAAGCCATGACGTGCGGAAGCTGGACCGCGGCGGCCCTCGCGCTCGGGCTCGGCCGACCTGGACGGCGACGGGCGGCTCTCGACGACGCCCATGAGCGGGCGGGTCGTGAGCATCGGCGCGACCGCGAAGGGGACCGTCGTCGCCCTCGTGCAGCACGCGCAGGGGGCGATGTCCTGGGCCGGCACGCAGGGCGCCAAGGTCGCGCAGGGTGCAGTTCGGCGACGGCGTCTCCGCCACGTCCAGGGGCCGCTCCGACGACCTGCTGCTCGACGTCATGCCGTGAGCCGGCTGCGCGGTCGCTGCGGCGCCGGGGTGGAAGGTTCGCCTCCGGCGCCGTCCTGCGCGGGATCCTCCGGCCTCCATCCAGGCCTGTCTGAAACGGTTCAGATAACGCCCGGTTCCGCGTCGGCCTGGAGTGTGGCGTTGACACGGCCGCACGGACCGTGCGAGCAGGGTGCGCTGCTCTCCAGCGCGTGGTCGAAGGGTCCCGTGACTCTCGATCCGGTTCGACGAAAGGACTGGGAATGTACTCCATGAGAGGCCGTCTGGCGGTCGTTGCGATGGTGACGGGGCTCCTCGCCGCCTGCGGGGCCGGGTCGCCCGATGACGCGGCGGCGTCCGGCGGCCAGGCGGCGGCGACGAGCTTCACGACGCTCGGCGCGGCCGCGGCGGGATCGGGGCGGTACTTCGGGACGGCGATCGCGAACGGCCGGCTGGGCGACTCGACCTACACCACGATCGCGGCGCGCGAGTTCAACTCGGTGACGGCCGAGAACGAGATGAAGCCGGACGCCACGGAGCCGCGCCAGGGGAGCTTCAGCTTCGGTTCCGGAGACAACATCTACAACTGGGCGACGCAGCGCGCGATGAAGGTCCGCGGGCACACGCTGGCCTGGCACGCGCAGCAGCCGAGCTGGTGGGGCGGGATCAGCGGGACGACGCTGCGGAACGCGATGATCAGCCACATCAACGGCGTGATGGCCCACTACCGCGGCAAGCTCTCGGCGTGGGACGTGGTGAACGAGGCGTTCAACGAGGACGGCTCCCGGCGGAACTCCAACCTGCAAGGGACGGGGAACGACTGGATCGAGGTGGCGTTCCGGACGGCGCGGGCGGCCGACCCGGACGTGAAGCTCTGCTACAACGACTACAACATCGAGAACTGGAGCTACGGGAAGACGCAGGGCGTCTACCGGATGATCCAGGACTTCAAGTCCCGGGGCGTCCCGATCGACTGCGTCGGGCTGCAGACGCACTTCACCGGCGGCAGCTCGCTCCCCTCCAACTTCCAGACGACGTTGTCGAGCTTCGCCGCCCTCGGCGTGGACGTGCAGCTCACGGAGGTGGACGTCCGCAACGCGGACACGAACCAGTACGTGGGCCTGGTCACGGCCTGCCTCAACGTCCCGCGGTGCGCGGGGATCACGGTGTGGGGCGTGCGGGACAGCGACTCGTGGCGCTCGAGCGAGAGCCCGCTCCTGTTCGACGGCGGCGGCAACAAGAAGGCGGCGTACAACGCGGTGCTGAACGCGCTCAACAACGCGGCGACGATGTACAGCGGCAGCGGCACCGACGTGACGCTGGCGGTCACGCGGACGGGCAACGGGACGGTGACGTCGAGCGCGGGCGGGATCAGCTGCGGCTCGACCTGCTCGGCCACGTTCGCCCTCGGTACCGTGGTGACCCTGACGGCGGCGACCTCGGGCGGGTCCACCTTCGGCGGCTGGAGCGGCGCGTGCAGCGGGAGCAGCACGACCTGCGCCGTGACCATGTCGGCGGCCCGGGCCGTCACCGCCACCTTCACCGGCGGGGCGACCGCGGTCTCGGTCAACGCCGGCGGCGCCGCGACGGGGGACTTCGTCGCCGACGCCAACTTCTCCGGCGGCTCCACCTACTCGACCAGCAGCGCCATCGACACCTCGCAGATCACCGGGACGGTCCCCCCGCAGGCGGTGCTGCAGACCGAGCGGTACGGTGAGTTCACCTACACGATCCCCGGCTTCCCCTCCGGCAGCGGGGCGACGGTCACGCTCTACTTCGCCGAGAGCTACTGGACGGCGGCCGGGCAGCGGACCTTCAACGTGGCCGTCAACGGCGCCACGGTGCTGACCGCGTTCGACATCTTCGCGTCGGCGGGCGGCGCGAACCGGGCGATCGCGCGTTCGTTCGAGACGACGACAAGCCCCAGCGGCCAGGTGGTCATCGCCTTCACCCGGGCCGGCGGGCCGGACAACCCCAAGGTCACCGGCATCAGCGTCGTCGGCGGCTCCACCCCTCCGCCCACCTATGTGCTGACCGTGAATCGGTCCGGGAGCGGCGTGGTCACCGGGTCCGGCATCGACTGCGGGACCACCTGCAGCGCCACCTTGGAGGGCGGGACGGTGGTGACGCTCACCGCCACCGCCGCCACCGGGGCGACCTTCGCCGGCTGGGGCGGCGCGTGCAGCGGAACGGCGACGACCTGCGTCGTGACGATGAGCGCCGCCCGGTCGGTCACCGCCACCTTCGAGGAGGACCCGGCTGGAGACACGGTCTCGGTCAACGCGGGCGGCGCGGCCACCGGGAGCTTCCTCGCCGACGCCAACTTCTCCGGCGGCTCCACCTACTCGACCACCAGCGCCATCGACACCTCGCAGCTCGGCGGGACAGCGCCGCCGCAGGCGGTGCTGCAGACCGAGCGGTACGGTGAGTTCACGTACACGATCCCCGGCTTCACCGCCGGCAGCGCGGCGACCGTGACGCTCTACTTCGTGGAGAGCTACTGGACGGCGGCCGGGCAGCGGACCTTCAACGTGGCCGTCAACGGCGCGACGGTGCTGACCGCGTTCGACATCTTCGCGTCGGCCGGCGGCGCGAACCGGGCCATCGCCCGGTCGTTCGAGACGACGGCCAGCTCCAGCGGCCAGGTGGTGATCGCCTTCACCCGCGCGGGCGGCCCGGACAACCCCAAGGTCACCGGCATCTCCGTGACGTCCGGTGGCACTCCCCCGCCGCCGACCTACACGCTCAGCGTCGCCAGGGCAGGGACGGGGAGCGGCCGGGTCACCGGCGCGGGCATCGACTGCGGCACGACCTGCTCCGCCACCTTCGCCGAAGGGACGGTGGTGACGCTCTCCGCCAGCGCGAGCGCGGGATCGACGTTCGAGGGCTGGAGCGGCGTGTGCGCCGCGAACGCCTCGGCGACCTGCGTCGTGACGATGAGCTCCGCCCAGTCGGTCACCGCCAGCTTCAGGATGCAGACCTACACGCTCACCGTCGCGAAGGCGGGGGCGGGGAGCGGCCTGGTCACCGGCGCGGGCATCGACTGCGGCACGACCTGCTCCGCCAGCTTCACCGGCGGGACGATCGTGACGCTCTCCGCCAGCGCCAGCTCGGGGTCGACGTTCGACGGCTGGAGCGGCGCGTGCTCCGCGAGCGCCACGGCGAGCTGCGTCGTGACGATGAACTCCGCCCAGTCGGTCACCGCAACCTTCACGTCGATCCCGGTCGGCGTGACCGTCGCGGTCAACGCCGGCGGCGCGGCCACGGGGAGCTTCCTCGCCGACGCCTACTTCTCCGGCGGCTCGACGTACTCGACCACGAACACCATCGACACCTCGCTCCTCACCGGGACCGCGCCGCCGCAGGCGGTGCTCCAGACCGAGCGGTACGGTGAGTTCACGTACACGGTCCCCGGCTTCACCGCCGGCAGCGCGGCGCTCGTCACGCTCTACTTCTCCGAGAGCTACTGGACGGCGGCCGGCCAGCGGACCTTCAACGTGGCCGTCAATGGCGCGACGGTGCTGACCGCGTTCGACATCTTCGCGTCGGCCGGCGGCGCGAACCGGGCGATCGCCCGGACGTTCGACGCCACCGTCAACGGGAGCGGGCAGGTGGTGATCGCCTTCACGAGGGGCGGCGGCCCGGACAACCCCAAGGTCACCGGCATCAGCGTCACCGCGGGCGGGACCCCGGGGTACATGCTCACCGTGACGCGGGTCGGGAGCGGGACCGTCACCTCGACCCCTTCTGGCATCAACTGCGGCTCCGCGTGCCAGGCCGGTCCCTACGCCAGCGGGACCGCGGTCACGCTGACGGCCACCGCCGGGAGCGGCGCGACCTTCTCCGGCTGGAGCGGCGCGTGCGTCGGCACCGGGCTGTGCATCACCACGATGACGGCGTCGCGGTCTGTGACGGCGACCTTCACGGGGACCGGGACCTGCCCGACCTCGCTGCCGGCGCTGGCCAGCTCGAGCGACTCGAGCTTCTACGCCAACGCCAACGTGCCGCACGGCACGGTGACCACGGTGCGCCCCGACAACAGCGGCCGGACGATGCGCATCTACACGCCGCCCGGCTACGCGACCTCCGGCCTCACGTACCCCGTGCTCTACATCAACCACGGCGGCGGTGAGAACGACGGCCACTGGTCCTGCACCAGCGGCTACAGCTGCGGGTACGCGGGCCTCATCCTCGACAACCTGATCGCCGCGGGCAAGGCGGTGCCGTTCGTCATCGCCATGCCCAACACCAGCGACTGCGCCAGCCTCAACCCGCCGTCCCCGCCGAACGACGACACCTGCACGGCCCGCTACCGGCAGGTGTTCATCCCGTACGTCGAGGCGAACTACCGCGTGAAGACCGACCGGCACTCGCGCGCCATCGCCGGCCTCTCCATGGGCGGCATGGTCACGCTCAACACCGGCCTCCCGCACCTCGACCTCTTCAGCGGGATCTACGTCTACAGCGCGGGCTACTTCCCCGACGCCCGCGCCGCGTGGGAGCGGAACCTCGCCAGCGTGCTCCAGAACCCCACCCAGACGAACTCGCTCCTCGACGCGCCCATCTACGTGGCCGCCGGGGACAGCGACACCGCCCTCGCCAACGCCCAGTACACCGTCGGCGTGTTCCAGCGGAACGGGATCAAGTCCCTCTGGCAGCAGAGCTCCGGCGGGCACGACTGGGGGAACTGGCGCCGGTACTTCCACCAGACGGCGCAGCTCATGTTCAAGAACAGCTCCGGGTGTAACTGACAGAGGAAGGACAGGACGAGCGCTCGGCCCGCGCGTTGTCGCTCATCGCGGCAACGGCGGCGCCGAGCGGCGCTCGCCAGGCGGCGGTCGCCGCTGCGGCTCGCCGAGGGACTACGCTCTTCCCGCGCGCGAGGCGATCCGGGCGTTGGAGCAGGGGCGGGGAGCCGTGAGAGGCGGGCGTGTCCGGCGAGGAGAAGCTGAGCGGCAGGGCGTAGTTAGATGGCGACCCCACGGGGATTCGAAGTCCCATGGGACCACTCAGGGTGTTGGGCCTAGGAAAATCAAAGGCTTAAGTGCTCGGTGGCTTGCCGCACGGTTAGTGGAAGTTTCCGTGGGGTCGCAACGTCTCGCGAATCGCGCTGTATCCTCGGCACGGTCCTGCTCCCTGAGACTCTCGCTTCACTTCCTCCGGCGAGATTCCGTGGGAAACGGCTCCGTCCCGGTGGCTAGTCACGTTGCCCTGGTAATGACGATTACCGATGTCCGTGCCTATAACCCGCGGAAATTCTTGAAAAAAGCGGGCGGAAGGCGTTGTACTCCTTCTAGACATGCTCGGCGCTCCCAGTTTTCATCGGAGCATGACCGTTCTTCACGAAGTCCGGCCGGATGACATGAAGCGGAAGTCCCAGGAGAACCGGCGACGCCGGTTGGGAGGTAGTCATGCTCCGTTTTTTCACCCGCCTTCCAACATCGTGGATTCACCGGGGAGGGCTCCGCCGCTTCGGCCCGCAGCAGGTCTGGGGGCTGAAGGTGATCTTCGGGCTGGCGATCATCTGGGGTAGCTACGAGCGGCGCCGGAAGCAGCCGGTGCGGTGGTTTCCCGCGTCGCTTTCTCAGACCGCGGAGGCGTCTCACCTGAGTCGTAACGACGCTCTCGAGGGCATTCGTCAGGTCGCCGACGCCGGCATCGTCGAGCAGCGCCGGGACTGCGGCGCTGAGTTTGGCGTCCACCCGCGGACGAGCGCCTTCTCGTTTTCCGGAGACCCGGAGCCGTACTTCGCATTCCCGCACTTCCACGTTGCGGAGTCCGGCTTCCTCGGCCAGCTGCGCCGGGGCCAGGTCGCGCTCGCGGCCCTGAAGATCTACCTGCTGCTCGGGACCTTCAGGAACAACAGGTCCGGGATGAGCTTCCTCAGCTACGGGAGCATGGGCATGCACGGCGCCGTCCACCGGACCTACATTCGTGCGGCCCTCAGCGTCCTCTATGAGCACCAACTCTTGGTCAAGGTCCCGCCGGCGGGGCGCGGCGTGACCTACTCGCAGTACTTCATCCAAGGGCTGGTCCGACCCGCTCCAGCGCAGGCCGGGAGCTCGTTCGCGAGCAGGATCGAGAGGGTCGTCGACTGAGCTCTCGTTGCGAGCAGCTTCAGACGACAAGTCGCGCGGCCACCCTCAACGGATGGCGATGCCCGCAGGCGGGTCGGTAGCCGCCGCCAGCATCCTCGCACCCTCATGGGTGACGGCAGCGGTCCCTCGCGGGTGTCAGGGACAGCGAGTACTGTGCGACGGAAGACCGGGAATGTCGGTGTAGGTCGTTCCCGAGGCATGAGGAGTGCCCTCCGCCGCTTGCCTGCGGTTTCTGACCGAGCGGTTGAGGCGGATCCACAGAGTACGATGAACTTCAACCTACGATGCCGTTCATGGTCGAACGTTTCCGAGGATCGCTATGGCTCGCGCTGACCTGCTGCTGGACTTGGTGAGGGCGGGAGCAGAAGGCGATCAGGAACTCTTCCGAAGAGTAGTCGAGGCGCTCATCGCCGAAGAGCGCGCGAAGAACCATCAGGTTCTGGCCGAGCGTTTGCTGACGTACTTGGACTCCAAGTCATCCCCAGGGCGCTATCGTGCGTCCCTGGCAGAAGCGTCCGTCGACCGCGCGGCGGTGGCTTCGGTGCACCCGCGCCGCTCTCTCGACTCCCTGGTGATCCCAGCCATCGTTCGCCAAGCGTGCGACGAGTTGGTGGAAGAGCAGAACCGGGCTGACTTGCTTCGGGCGAACGGTGTCGAGCCCCGAAATCGCGTGCTAGTCACCGGACCGCCGGGGAATGGGAAGACTACGCTCGCGGAAGCACTCGCGTTCGCGCTCGCAGTACCGCTCTTTGTGGTGAGATACGAGAGTATCATCGGTAGCTACCTCGGCGAGACCGCTGCGAGACTGGCCAAGCTCTTCGCCCTGATTCGGACTGAGCGGTGCGTTTTGTTCTTCGATGAGTTCGACGTGCTCGGGAAAGAGCGCGGCGACCTGCACGAAACAGGCGAAATCAAGCGGGTTGTGAGTTCCTTGCTTCTGCAGGTTGATCAGCTTCCACCATACGTCGTCGCGGTCGCAGCCACGAATCACAGCGAACTACTCGACCGCGCGGTCTGGCGTCGCTTTCAGTTGCGCTTGGAACTTCCTGCGCCGACGATGGGGCGGCGGGTCGACTGGCTTCAGGCGTTCGAGCGCCGCTCAGGCCTACGGTTCGGGTACTCACTGGAGCGGATGGCGAAGGAGTTGGGTACAGTGAGCTTTGCCGAGCTCGAGCAGTTCGCCACGGATGTTCAACGCCGGTACGTGCTTGCGCTTCCGGAGGGGGACATGCGATCCATCGTTGCAAGCAGGCTGAAGCAATGGTCCGCGCGAGTTGAGCCACCGAACAGGCGGCGCGACGGCCATGCCTGAGCGCCCACTCCTGCTTCTCCCCGAGTCAGTTAGGGCATCGCGCGCCAGCCGAGGTGGCGGGGGTAACGGCCCACCCAAGCTTAGCCCTGCGCGCCAGCAAGAGCGCTTGGGTACAGTCCTTCAGGAGTTGGAGAGCAGGTTCGAGCAGCGCCGAGTGCACCTTCAAACCACGGCGGCTGGTGCGCTTCCCGAGGATGTCCTCGTATTGGAGACAGCGGGTACGGTCGAGAACTTCTTCAGGGCCGTGCAGCGAGTCGAGGGGCTCGAGTTCCTTCTTGAGCACGACGAAGAAGACATCCCTCCGGATGACGACTTTTTCGCTGTCAGGCAGAACGCCCACGCGCCGTACACCGGCCGCCTGTTCATGGTGTTCAGCAGCCAGGACGGGTTCCGGAACCTGCTCCAGTTGTGGCGCGCCTGGCAGTCGGGTGCAAGGGCAGCGCAAAACTTCGCCAGGTGGCATGAGGTGTTTTCACGCCTTCGTTCTATCCGCCCCTGGGGAATCGCAGACCGCCTGGAGGAGACAGGGGTCCTGCCTGATTGGAGACAGCGCGTTGCGCTTGGCGGTCAATCGGTGCCTTGCGAGGTGGAGTTGTGGTTCCATCGTACCGCTGAGCGTAGAACGCACGCCTCGGGGCGCATACGGGAACTCATCCAAGAACTCGGCGGCACAGTTCAAGCGGAGGCACTCGTAGAGGGTATTCACTACCATGCGTTGGCGGCGAGGCTGCCGATTCGTGAGGTCGAGCGGCTACTGGATCCACAGGCACGCACCGCCGCAAGGCTGGTCCAGTGTGAGGAGATCCAGCTCTTCCATGCGACCGGGCAGATGGCTGTTCGGGGTGGAGTGGAGAAGCAGCACTCTCCGCGAACTTTCGTAGGTGCCCTTCCGGAGGGAACGCCGGTTGTGGCGCTGCTGGATGGGCTGCCCGTTCAGCGCCATCGCGCTCTCGACGGGAGGATCGTCGTCGACGATCCCGACGACTATGAGCAGCAGTATGGAGTCGAGGTGCGCACGCATGGGACGGCTATGGCCTCGTTGGTTGTTTGGGGTGACCTCAACCTAAACGAACCCGCGATACCACAGCCCTTGTATGTGCGCCCGATAATGCGCGCCACCTATCCGCCGGAGTGGGTTAACGCGGAGCCGTTCGAGCAGGTTCCCGAGGACGTCCTCCTCGTCGATCTCATCCATCGTGCGGTTAGGCGGCTGTATGAAGCGGACGGCGACTCACCGCCGGTGGCGCCCAGCGTCTCTGTCATCAACCTGTCGCTCGGCGTGAGAGACCAGCCCTTCACGGGCACTATGAGCTCGCTCGCGCGCCTGCTCGACTGGCTTGCCTGGAAGTACAAGGTGCTGTTCGTGGTTAGTTCCGGAAATCAACTGTCCGGAATTGAGCTCGGGATTCCTTGGGCAGATGCCGAGGGCCTACCCCCGGAAGGCCTCGCCGCTCTACTCGTGCAGGCTACCGCTGCGGACACGCGACATCGGCGCTTGCTGTCGCCGGCTGAGGCGATGAACGTAATCACGGCTGGTGCACTTCACCAAGACGGGGATGTCTCGCTTCCGGGAGGGGGGCGGGTCGACCCATGGCCGAAAGGCTTTCCGAGCCCAGTCAACAGCCATGGCCTTGGGTATCGCCGTTCGGTGAAGCCAGAGGTCCTCGTGCCGGGCGGACGGTTGCTCTTCAGTCGGCCGGTAGTCGCCGAGGAGACGAGGCTCGAGCCGGTCCTTAGGTCGACAGCACCGGGCCAAGAGGTAGCCGCCCCAGGGGTAACGGCGGGAGACCTCACGTATACAGCTAGGACCTGCGGAACCAGCAACGCCGCGGCGCTCCTAAGCCGAGCAGCGGCGTTCTTGAGTCGCGACCTAGTGAGCGTGGGCGCGCTTTCTGATGGCGGTGGGAGCAGGCTTTCCGAGGGACCTCCCGAAGCAGTTCAGGAGCTGATCGATCCCTTCTTTGGCGCCGCCGGTCCCGTGCCCACGGGACCAGAGGGG
>JAEYOU010000460.1 GCA_023411405.1 Pseudomonadota bacterium
AGCGGCAGCTCGACGGTGAACTCGCTCCCGCGCCCGGGCCCGGCGCTCGCCCCGCGCGCGGTGCCGCCGTGCAGCTCCGCGAGGCCACGCACGAGCGCGAGCCCGAGGCCGAGCCCGCCCTCGCTCCGCGCCAGCGTCTGCTTGGCCTGGAGGAACGGCTGGAAGAGCTGGGGCAGGATCTCGGGGTGGATGCCGGCCCCGGTGTCCCGGACCGAGAGCCGCGCGGCGCCGCCGGCGCGGGCGACGGTGACCTCGACCTGGCCGCCCGCCGGCGTGAACTTGCGCGCGTTGTGGAGGAGGTTCCCGACGATCTGCGTGAGGCGTGCCTCGTCGCCGTGGACCGGGAGCGGCGCCGCGGGCGCGTGCACGGCGAGCGCGAGGCCGTCCGCCTCGAGGAGCGCGCGGTGGTCCTCGCACGCCCGGCGCACGAGCGCGGCGAGGTCGAGGGGCGCGCGCCGGAGCTCCACCTTCCCGCGCGAGATGCGCGTCACGTCGAGCAGGTCGTCCACGAGGCGGGTGAGGTGCGCCACCTGCCGCCCCAGGACCTCGCGCGCCCGCAGGGCCTGCGCGGTCCCCGGCGCGGCGCGGTCGAGGAGGTGCAGGCTCGTGCGGATGGGCGCGAGCGGGTTGCGCAGCTCGTGCGAGAGCATCCCCAGGAACTCGCCCTTGCGGCGGTCGGCCTCGCGGAGCGCCAGCTCGGTGCGCTTGCGGTCCGTGACGTCCTCGACGACGGCGATCTCGGACTCGGGCCTGCCCTGCGCGTCGTGGACCGCCGAGAGGGTGAGCCGGGCCCAGACCACGCGCCCCTCGCCGTGGAGGTAGCGCTTCTCGACCGTGTACGAGTCGAGCTCGCCTGCGGCCAGGCGGCGGAACGAGGCGAGATCGAGCTCGACGTCGTCGGGGTGCGTGAACTCGGGCCAGGGCGTCCGGAGCAGCTCCTCGCGCGCGCGGCCGAGCATCCGGCAGAGCGCGTCGTTCACGTCGATGCAGCGCGCGTCGGAGAAGCGGACGCGGGCCATGCCGATCGCCGCCCGCTCGAAGATCGAGCGGAACTTCTCCTCGCTCGACCGGAGCTGCGCCGCCCGCTCCTGCGCGCTGCGGTAGAGCCCCACGTACGCCGAGAGCAGGCCGAACAGCACGGCCGCAAAGCCGAGGACCCAGCTCGAGACGTGCACGTACCACCACGGGCCGAACCGGACGACGCCCGCGGCGGCGCTGAGCACGCCGAAGTGCGCGATGAGGAGCTGGCAGAGCGCGACGTACGCGGGCAGGACGTCCTGGGTGCGCCGGTAGCGGCGCGCCGAGACGAGCGCCCCCGCGGCGCTCAGGATGACGACGCCGACGCTCACGGCGCGGAGCGGCCACAGGTAGCGGCCGCCGTCGTCCACCAGCATGGGGAGGCGCGGCGCGGCGGCGTAGACGGCGAGGTGCAGCCCGACCTGCGCGAACGGCCAGGCGGCGAGGAAGCGCCGCCAGGCGCGCGCGGTCCCCGCGGGCCAGGGCGCCATGCCGCTGAGGAGCAGCGCGACGACCAGGATCGTGTTTCCCGCCAGGGTGGACCAGAGGGACGCGCTCGGCGAGGCGGGCAGGATCGATTGGCCGGGGCCAAACACGCCCGGGAAGGTCAGGAAGTGGAACGTGGTCGAGACGGAGAAGCCCGAGAAGCCGGCGACGGTCCAGAAGGAGGCGGGGTCCTGGAGCACGCGCCAGCGGCCGAGCGCCAGGAACGTGATGGAGAGGCCGACGAAGATGAGGAAGGCGTCGACCGTGGGGATGAACCACGTCAGGATGAGCGTCTGGCGGTGCGCAGGTCCTGAGAGGGCGAGCGAGGCGGACAGGACGACCAGGAACGCGAGGCCGACCAGCGCGCGCAGGAGCGGCTCTCTCGACCAGTGCGTGGGGCGCGGAGTGTCCAGATCGTCCTCGGTCGGCCGGTAGGTGCGCGGCTCCTCCTGCGCAGCCGGGCCCACATGGAACGCGGCGGACGCCGGCCGACATTCCGGAGCGGCCGTGACGAGCGGCGGACGCCGAGCGCGGACGTCGAGCGGAGGGCGGTCGGCCGCCTGCCCGTAGGCCGCCTGCCCGGAGGGTCCGGCCCCGGCGGGCGGCGCGGGGGCGCGCTCGGGCGGCGGAGCGCGACGCGGATTGCGCAGGAGTGTCAGACCCGCATGCAATCAATTGGATCGTGAACGCGGCGATCCCTCTCGTCCCGGTGGCCCGCGAGCCGCCCGCCGACTACGGCGCCCGGCTCGCGCCGCCGCCGCTCGAGCTGCGGCCGTACACGCGGTGGGAGCTGTGGGAGCGGTTCCGGGGCGGCGAGCGGGAGGCCGACGACTGCGAGCGCTGGCTCGCCACCGCGGCCCGCGCCCGGGCCGCGCTCGACCTCGCCATCGCCGAGGGGCTCGCGGCGCTGCGGGCCGGCGATCGGCTCGCGCAGCTCGGGTTCCACCTGGAGGACTACGCGCGCGAGGTGCTGGGGATCGAGGAGCGGACCGCGCTCAAGCTGGTGCGGCTGGCGCGGGAGCTGCGGGAGCGGCCATTCCTGCGGGCGGCGGTGCGGGAGGGGAGGGTCGGGTTTCGCGCGGCGGAGGTGGTCCTCTCGGTCGCGATCGGCGAGGCCGAGCCGCGCTGGGTGGAGCTCGCGTCCCGCGAGACGGTGCGCGCGCTCGAGCAGCGCGTCGCGGAGGCGCGGCACGGCGAAGCTGCGGAGGAGGAGTGGGGACGGCTCGGGCTCCGGTGCAAGCCCGAGGAGCGTGAGATCGTCGACGCCGCGCTGGAGGTCGCGGGGCAAGAGCTGCCGGGGTCGCGGCGGTTCGAGCGGCTCGAGGCGATGGCGGCGGAGTACCTCGCCGAGTTCCCGGAGCCCGCGGATCGGCTCCGGGACGGGACCGACGGCCTGTTCCGCCGCCGGCGGACCG
>JAEYOU010000344.1 GCA_023411405.1 Pseudomonadota bacterium
CGGTGAGTTCACCTACGCCGTCGCCGGCCTCACGCCCGGCAGCGCCCAGCGCGTCACGCTCTGGTTCGTGGAGAGCTACTGGACCGCGGCCGGCCAGCGCACGTTCGACGTCGCCGTCAACGGCGCGACGGTCCTGTCCGCCTTCGACATCTTCGTGGCCGCGGGCGGCGCCAACCGCGCCATCGCCCGGACGTTCACCACCACGGCGAACGCGAGCGGCCAGGTGGTGATCGCCTTCACCCGCGGCGGCGGCCCCGACAACGCGAAGGTCTGCGCCGTCGCCGTCGCCGCGGGCGAGCCGGCGACCACCTACGCCCTCGCCGTCACGCGGAGCGGCACCGGCACCGGCACCGTCTCCGGCGGACCGATCGCCTGCGGCGCGACGTGCACCGCCACCGTCGCGAGCGGCGCCTCCGTCACCTTGACCGCCGCGGCCGCGACCGGCTCGACCTTCGCCGGCTGGACGGGCGACTGCACCGGGACCGGCGCCTGCGTCCTCTCCATGACCGCCGCGCGGTCCGTCACCGCCACGTTCAACACCACGGGCGGGACCATCTCCACCGGCAGGCTCCTCGGAGCGCAATCCGGCCGGTGCCTCGACGTGCCCAACCTCTCCCAGGCGAACGGCACCAAGCTCACCATCTGGGACTGCAACGGCGGCGCCAACCAGCAGTGGACCCAGACCTCCTCCAACGCCTTCCAGGTGTTCGGGAGCAAGTGCCTCGAGCTCCCCGCAGGCACGACCGCCGCCGGGACCCAGGTCCAGACCTGGGACTGCAACGGCGGGACCAACCAGCAGTGGCGGTTCAACGCCGACGGCACCATCACGTCCGTCTCGACCGGTCTCTGCCTCGACGTGACGGGCCAGGGCACCGCCAACGGCACGGCCGTCGTCGTCTGGACCTGCAACGGCCAGCAGAATCAGCGCTGGAGCCGCTGACGCCTTGGGCCCGCGCGCGGCGATCGCCGTGCGCGGGGCCCAGGACGCTTCGCACCCTCTCCCGGAGACGACCGATGACACACACCCGGAACACGAAGCCCGCGGCACCTCCCCTCCTGACCCTCTGCGCGGTGGCCTGCGCGCTGCTCGCCGGACCGGCGCTCGCGCTCGAGAACGGCATGGCGCGCACGCCGCCGATGGGCTGGAACAGCTGGAACCGGTTCGGCTGCAACATCAACGAGACGCTCATCAAGGGCATCGCCGACGCCATGGTCTCGAGCGGCATGCGTGACGCCGGCTACCAGTACGTCAACCTCGACGACTGCTGGCAGGTGAGCCGCGACGCCGCGGGGAACATCGTGGCCGATCCCGCGCGCTTCCCGAGCGGCATCAAGGCGCTGGCCGACTACGTCCACGCGCGCGGCTTGAAGTTCGGCCTCTACACCGACGCGGGGACCCAGACCTGCGCGGGCCGGCCCGGCTCGCTCAACCACGAGCAGCAGGACGCGAACACGTACGCGGCCTGGGGCGTCGACTACGTGAAGGTGGACTGGTGCTTCACCTCCGGGCTCGATCCGGCCACCCAGTACGCCAAGTTCCGCGACGCCTTCGCCCGCACCAACCGCCCCATCCTCTTCAGCATCTGCAACTGGGGCGTCAACGCGCCCTGGGTCTGGGGCCCGAGCACCGGCAACATGTGGCGCACGACCGGCGACATCCAGGACAACTGGAACAGCGTCAGCTCGATCATCGACCAGAACGGCGCGCACGCCGGCGCGGCGCGGCCCGGCGCGTGGAACGACCCGGACATGCTGGAGGTCGGGAACGGCGGCATGACGGCGACCGAGTACCGCTCGCACATGAGCCTCTGGGCGATCATGGCCGCGCCGCTCATCGCCGGGAACGACGTCCGCAGCATGAGCGTCGAGACGCGCGACATCCTGATGGCGCCCGAGGTGATCGCGGTGGACCAGGATCCGCTCGGGGTCCAGGGCGTGAAGGTGGCGGACAACGGCGCGGGCCTGCAGGTATGGGCGAAGCGGCTGCAGCAGACCGGCGCGGTGGCGGTGGCGCTGTTCAACCGCAGCAGCTCCACGGCCACCATCACGGCCAGCTGGAGCGCGATCGGCCTCGCGCCGGGCAGCGCCACCGTGCGCGACCTGTGGGCGCGCGTCGACCGCGGCTCGTACCTGAACGGCTACACGGCCACGGTGCCCGCGCATGGCACCGTGCTCGTGAAGATCGTCGGCACGGCGGGCGGCGGGACGAGCCGCGTGGGGCCGATCGTCGGCCTCGCCGGGAAGTGCGTCGACGTCTACGAGAACCGGAGCGCGAACGGTACGAAGATCGAGCTCTGGTCGTGCCACGGCGGCGCCAACCAGCAGTGGACGGTCGGGACCGACGGCACGCTCCGCTCGCTGGGCAAGTGCACGGACATCACCGGCGGCGCGACCGCCAACGGGACCCTCGTCGCGCTCTGGGATTGCAACGGCGGCGCGAACCAGGTCTGGCAGCCCTCCAGCGGCGCGCTGCGCAACCCGCAGTCGGGGCGGTGCCTGGACGTCCCGAACGGCAACTCCGCCAACGGCACCCAGCTCATCATCTGGGACTGCAACGGCGGCACGAACCAGCGCTGGACCCTCCCCTGATCTCGTTCCCACCCGCACCACCAAGGAGAGCACCATGAGGCAACGTCTCGGCATCTTCGTTACCCCCGGGCGCACGCTCGCCCGGCTCGGAGCCGTATTGCTCCTGGCAGCGGCCGGCTGCAGCGCGCAGCCCGACCCCGCGGCCCAGGCCACCGACGCCTCCGCCGCGCTGACGTTCAACGGCTCGGCGATCATCGGGGTCCAGTCGCAGCGGTGCGTGGACATCAACGGCCAGTCCACCGCCAACGGCACCCAGGCGCAGCTCTGGGACTGCAACGGCGGCGTGAACCAGACCTGGACCTACGACGCGAGCCAGTACCTCGTGGTGTACGGGAACAAGTGCCTCCAGGCCAGCGGCGGCGCCACCGCGACGGGGACCGCCGCGGTCATCGGGGACTGCACGGGCCAGGCGAGCCAGCGCTGGAACGTGAACGCCGACGGCAGCATCAGCAGCGTCCAGTCCGGCCTCTGCCTGGACGTGAACGCGGCGGGGACGGCCAACGGCTCCAAGCTCATCCTCTGGACGTGCCACGGCGGCACGAACCAGCGTTGGACCATCCCGGGCGCGGTCACGGACCAGACGCTCACGGTCTCCCGGAGCGGGGCGGGCGCCGGGACGGTGACGTCCACGCCCGCGGGGATCGACTGCGGCGCCGCCTGCACCGCGACCTACACGGCGGGGGCGAGCGTCACGCTCACCGCGGCGGCGGCGAGCGGCTCGACCTTCGCCGGCTGGAGCGGGGCGTGCAGCGGCACCTCGGCGACCTGCACCGTCGCGCTGAACGCCGACCTGTCGGTCACGGCGACCTTCGAGCTCGTCCAGAGCGGCACCGTCGTCTCCGTCAACGCCGGCGGCGCGGCGACCGGGACCTGGTCGGCCGACGCCGGGTTCTCCGGCGGCAGCACCTACTCGGTCACGACGGCGGTCGACACCTCGCAGCTCGGCGACGCGATCCCGCCGCAGGCGGTCCTCCAGACGGAGCGGTACGGCGAGTTCACGTACACGCTCGGCGGCTTCGCGCCGGGCAGCGCCCAGGCCGTCACCCTCTACTTCGCCGAGGTCTTCTGGACCGCGGCCGGGCAGCGGACCTTCAACGTGGCCATCAACGGCGCCACCGTCCTCTCCGCCTTCGACATCTTCGCGGCGGCGGGCGGCGCGGGCCGGGCCATCTCGCGCAGCTTCGACACGACCGCCAGCGCGAGCGGCCAGGTGGTGGTCCAGTTCACCCGCGCCGGCGGTCCGGACAACCCCAAGATCTGCGCGATCACGGTGGCGCCCCGCGGCTCCACGCAGACCTTCGCGCTCTCCATCACCGCCACGGGCGGCGGCACGACCACCCCCGCGCCGGGCACGTACGCGTACGCCGCCGGCACCGCCGTCACCGTGTCGGCCCTGCCCGCGAGCGGCTCCACCTTCACCGGCTGGAGCGGCGCGGCGACGGGCACCGCCAGCGCCGTCACCGTCACGATGGACGCGAACAAGACGCTGACCGCGAGCTTCACGCCGCCCGTCACCCCGGTCGGACCGCGCCAGGCGTACGACGGCGTCCGCGGCAGGATCTTCAACGACGGCTGGCGGTTCCTCCGCGGCGACGCGAGCGGCGCCCAGCAGCCGACGTTCAACGACGCCTCCTGGCGGAGCCTGAGCGTGCCGCACGACTGGAGCATCGAGCTGCCGTTCAACCGCAGCTCGCCCGCCGGCGGCGGCGGCGGCTACCTCGACGGCGGCGTCGGCTGGTACCGCAAGACGTTCACGCTCGACTCCTCGTACGCCGGCAAGCGCATCCTCGTCGGCTTCGACGGCGTGTACATGAACAGCCAGGTCTGGATCAACGGGACCTCGCTGGGGACGCGCCCGTACGGCTACACGACGTTCCAGTACGACCTCACGCCGTACGTCCGGACCGACGGCACCAACAACGTCCTCGCGGTGCGCGTGAACAACAACCAGCCGAACAGCCGGTGGTACTCGGGCAGCGGCATCTACCGCAACGTGTGGCTCACGGCGCTCCACCCCGTCCACGTCGCGTACAACGGCGTGTTCGTCACGACGCCGAGCGTCTCGGCCTCCTCCGCCTCGGTCCAGGTCGCGACCGACGTGCAGAACCGGTCGAACAGCTCCCAGACCGTCACCGTCCGCACGAGCATCCAGGACCCGAGCGGCAACGTGGTGACGACCGCCACCAGCGGCGGGACGGGGGTGGCCGCCAACGGCGCGTCGACCGTCACCCAGGGCTTCACCGTCCAGAGCCCGCGGCTCTGGTCGCCCGAGACGCCCAACCTCTACCAGGTGAAGGTGGAGGTCCTGGTCGCGGGCGCGGTCGTGGACACGTACCTCTCCCCGCTCGGCTTCCGCTGGTTCAGCTTCAGCAACACCGCCGGCATGTCGTTCAACGGCCGGTACATGAAGATGCGGGGCACCTGCAACCACCACGACCTCGGCGCGCTGGGCGCGGCGTTCAACACCCGCGCGCAGGAGCGGCAGCTGCAGATCCTGAAGTCGATGGGGGTGAACGCGCTGCGGACCTCGCACAACCCGCCGGCGCCGGAGCTCCTGGACCTCGCCGATCGGATGGGGTTCGTGGTGATGGTCGAGGCGTTCGACTGCTGGGAGACCGGCAAGACCACCAACGACTACCACCTCTACTTCGGCCAGTGGGCGCAGCGGGACATCCAGGACATGGTCCGCCGCGACCGCAACCACCCGAGCGTCATCATGTGGAGCATCGGCAACGAGATCCCCAACCCCAGCGTTGCGACCGGGACCAACCTCCGGAACTGGGTGAAGGCGATCGATCCGACGCGGCCGGTGACCTGGAACACGATGGACGTGACCGGGACCGGGAGCGGGCCGCAGGTCGCCTCGCTGCTCGACCTCCAGGGGTTCAGCTACAACTCCTGGCAGTTCGACACCGGGCACTCCCAGTACCCGCAGTGGAAGATCTTCAACAGCGAGAGCTCCTCGGCGGTGCGCAGCCGCGGCGTCTACAAGACGCCGACGAACCAGAACATCCTGACCGGCTCGGACAACCAGTGCTCCTCGTACGACAACAGCGTCGTGGCGTGGGGCGCCTCGGCCGAGAACTCGTACCGGGACGACAACAACCGGACCTGGATCCTGGGCCAGTTCATCTGGACGGGGTTCGACTACATCGGCGAGCCGACCCCGTACGGCTGGCCGGCGAAGAGCTCCTACTTCGGCATCAACGACTCCGCCGGGTTCCCGAAGGACATCCACTACTTCTACAAGAGCAAGTGGACGACGGCGCCCATGGTCCACCTCCTGCCGCACTGGAACTACTCGCCGGGTCAGACGATCCCGGTCTGGGCGTACAGCAACTGCGACAGCGTCGAGCTGTTCCTGAACAACGTCTCGCAGGGCTCGCGGACCTTCACGGCCAGCACAATGCACGTGGAGTGGAACGTCCCGTTCACCGCCGGCACCCTGCGGGCCGACTGCAGGCGCGGCGGCACGGTGATGGCCTCCTACACGGTCCGCACGGCCGGCGCTCCGGCGCGGGTCAACCTGACCGCGGACCGCTCCGCGATCGCGGCCGACGGCCGTGACCTCGTGTTCGTCACCGCGGACATCGTGGATGGGAGCGGCGTACTCGTCCCGACCGCCTCGAACGGCGTCACGTTCTCGGTCTCCGGCCCGGGCAAGCTCGTGGGCGTCGACAACGGCAACGCGATCGACACCACGATGTACACCTCGCCCACCCGCAACGCCTTCAGCGGGAAGGTGCTGGCGATCGTGCAGTCCACCGGCGCCCCCGGTGCGATCACGGTGACCGCGACGTCGTCCGGCCTCTCCGCGGACTCGGTGTCGGCGACCGCGAGGTAGAACGGCGCCCGCGCAGCGCGGAGGTCGTTCCGACCTCCCGCGCTGCGCGGGACCCGCAGTCGCGCTGCGCCCGAACGCCTGGAGCCTGGGACTCCGGCGCGGCCCCTACTCCCGCCCGACCGCCCGCAGCAGCGCCGCGCGCGCCGCGGAGAGGTCGTACTCGGCCTGCACCCGCTGCGCGCCCGCGGTGCTCACCGCGACCTGGGCGTCGCCGAGCTCGATGATGCTGCCGGCCCCGGCCTGGAACCGCCCCTCGGCGAGCCGGAGCCGTTCGCGCGCGGCGGTCTCGGCCTCGGCGGCGGCGTCCACGGCGCCGCGGGCGGCGCGCACGCCGAGGTACGCCTGCTCGATCGCGACGCGGATGTCCGTGCGGAGCGCGGTCTCCTGCGCCCGCAGCGACTCGAGCGACGCCTCCGCCTCGCGCACGCGCGCCGAGGTGAGGCCGCCGTCGAAGAGGCTCCACGAGAGGTTCACGCCGGCCGTCCAGCCGCCCGTCGTGTCACCGGGGCGTGGACCGGACTGGCCGTAGGTCGCGCGGGCACCGACGCTCGGCAGCCAGCCCGCGCGCGCCGCGGAGCGGCTCTGCTCGCTCGCGCGCTCCTGGGCGGTGATGGTCGCGAGCTCGGGACGCCGGGCGAGCGCCTCGGCGACGAGCGGCTCGAGCGGCCCGGCCTCGCCTTCGACCGCGGGCAGCGTGTCGTCCGCGACCTCGAACGGCTCCCACGTCTCGAGCCCCATCGCCTGCGCCAGCCGGGCCTTCGCGCTCGCGTAGGCGTTCTCGGCGCGGATGAGCGCCAGGCGGGCGGAGGCGAGATCGGCCCGCGACTGGGCGAGCGCGATCGGTGGCTGCGTGCCGACGTCCACGAACGCCTGCACCTGCCGGAGGCGAGCCTGGTTCTGCGCGACCGTCTCCGCCGCGACGCGGGTGAGGTCCCGCTCGGCGCGGGCGCCGAAGTATGCCGCCCGCACCGCCGAGACGACGTCGAGGCCCGTGGTCTCGGCCGCGCTCCGCAGCGCGTCGGCGCTGGAGCGGGCGGAGCGCCAGCGGTGGAGCGTCCCCGCGTCGAAGAGGGTCTGATCGGCGGCGACGCCGGCGCTCCAGGTCGTGCCGTCGCGGCGGGCGGCGAGCGCGTCGTCCCGGTTGCTGCCGGACCACTCGACGGCGCCGCTCGCCCCGAGCTGCGG
>JAEYOU010000383.1 GCA_023411405.1 Pseudomonadota bacterium
CGCCGAGCTCGCGCTCCTCACCGGCGACGACGTCTCCACCGACGAGGCGGCGATCCGGGCCGCCCGGCGCCTCCCCGCGCGCGCGGTGCTCGTGAAGGGCGGCCACCGCGCGGGCGCGCCCGTGGACCTGCTCGTCGAGGGGCGGCGCCTGACGCGGTTCACCGGACGTCGGCGGCCTGGCACCGCGCGAGGTACCGGGTGCCGGCTGGCGTCCGCGATCGCCGGGCTGCTCGCGCAGGGCAGGTCGCTGGAGGACTCCATCTCGGTGGCCAAGCGCCTCGTCGAGCGCTACATCGATGACGCCCGTGCGGGAGAGTCTCGATGAGGCCTGAGGCCTGAGGCCCGAGGCCCGAGCCTGAGGCCCGTACCTCCCGAGCGCCTGCTGCCATGCCCGGTCGGGGTCACGTACCCGGACCGAGCATCGACAGCGGCGGCGGTGATCCGGTAAGAACCTGCCCCTGCGGCAACGTGGCGCACCTTGCGCTGCGGCTCGAGGGCGGGATGCGGATGAACGGCGGCAACTTGCGCGCGCTGACCTCGCGGTTCGGCGGCCACGGCGTGGTCTTCCGCGAGGACCCCGGCGGCCTCGAGAGCGTCGAGATCGAGAACCGTCACGCGACGGCCAGGGTCGCGCTCCAGGGCGCGCAGCTCCTCGCCTGGCAACCGCGCGAGGAGGAGCCGGTGATCTGGGTCTCTCCGGCGGCCCGCTTCGAGCCGGGGATCGCGATCCGCGGCGGCGTCCCGATCTGCTGGCCCTGGTTCGGCCCGCACGCGAGCGACCCGTCGCTGCCGCAGCACGGGTTCGCGCGCACCGCGCCGTGGCAGGTGGTCGCCGTGGAGCGGCTCTACGACGACCGGACCCGGCTCACGTTCCGGCTGCCCGACGGCCACGGGAGCGCAGGCTGGCCGCACGAGACCGAGCTCCTCTACATGATCACCGTCGGGCGCGCCCTCGAGCTCGACCTCGTCACGCGCAACGCCGGCTCGGCGCCCATCACCGTCGGTCAAGCGCTCCACACGTACTTCGCGGTGAGCGACTACGAGCGCGTCACGGTGCACGGGGTCGAGGGCTGCCGGTACCTCGACAAGGTGGACGGCGGTGAGAAGGTGCAGGACCGGCCGCTCCGGCTCAGCGGGCGGACGGACCGGGTCTACCTCGAGTCGGTGCGCGACGTGGTGATCGAGGACCCCGGCCTGGGGCGGGCGATCCGCGTCGCCCGGCGGAACAGCCATTCGACGGTCGTCTGGAACCCCGGGTACGACGGGGCGGCGCCGGCCGCCGACTTCGGCCCGGGCGGCTCGCGCGGGATGCTCTGCGTGGAGACGGCGAACGCGGGGCCGGACACCGTCCGGCTCGAGCCCCGCGCGGTGCACCTCCTCTTCACCCGGTACACGGTGGGTCCGGTCGGTTAGACCCTCCGGCCCAAGGAGGAACCATGAGAACGATCCTCGCCCTCGCCGCCCTCGCGACGTTCACCGCGTCTCCCACGCGCGCCCAGGACCCCGCCCTCCCCAGCTCCGCCTCGCAGGGCTCCGCCGCCGAGGCTCCCTCCGCGCGGTCGACGGACGTGTCCTCGCCCGTGGGCCGCTGGCGCACCATCGACGACGACACCAAGAAGCCGAAGTCGATCGTCGCGATCACGGAGAAGGACGGGAAGCTCGAGGGCACGATCGAGGAGCTGCTCGACCCGAACCGCCCGGAGCCGGACCCGCTCTGCAAGAAGTGCGAGGGCGAGCGGAAGAACCAGCCGATCCGCGGGATGAAGATCCTCTGGGGCGTGAAGAAGAGCGGCGACACCTGGACCGGCGGGAAGATCCTCGACCCGAACAACGGCAAGGTCTACCGAGTCAACCTCACGCCCGCCGACGGCGGCAAGAAGCTCGTCGTGCGCGGCTACGTCGGCATCGCGCTCATCGGGCGGACGCAGGAGTGGATCCGCGAGGAGTGAGCGCGGCGCCGACTTGCATTTCGTGGGACTCGTCGGGCCGCCGCGGGGCGAGAACCCGAGGTCAATCGCCGAGTTTTCGATCCAATCACCTCGCGCGGGCGCGGGACTCCGATCGAGTCGTTGACAGGTCGCGCCCAGGGGGCGACATGGTCGCCCCTGACAATCCGTGAAACGGGCCGCGGCGACCCGACGACGCGTCGTCGAGCGGCAGCGCCACCTCGGCATCCGGCGGCGGGAACGCTCCGGCCCTGCAATCCCGTGAGCGGCGGCACGGCGCCGCCGAGGAGAGACCATGAAGAGTAGCCATCCCGCGAAGCTCGTCGCGCTCTCGCTGGCCGCGGCTGTGCTGGCGTGCGGACCGCAAGAGGAGACCTCGAAGCCTGCTCCGTCCCTCGCGAGCCTCTCGAGCGGAGGGGTGAACGCCACGATGACCGTCGACTCGTGGGGCGCGGGGTACTGCGCCAACATCACGCTCGCCAACGCCGGCACCTCCGCCGTCACGAGCTGGACGCTGGGCGTGGCGCTCAACGGAACGACGCTCGGCAACCTGTGGGGCGGAACCTCCACCGCGAGCGGCGGGCAGCTGACCGTCCGGCCGGTGGACTACAACGCGAACATCGCCCCCGGCGCCTCGGTGAGCCTCGGGTTCTGCGGCAGCGGCACCGGCCAGCCGGCGCTCGCCACGCTCGAGGTCGTCGGCGGCGGCGGTGGGCCCGGCAACCCGACCCTGACCGTGAGCAAGAATGGCCAGGGCGCCGGTACGGTGACCTCCTCGCCGGCGGGCATCGACTGTGGGACGACCTGCAGCGCCGGCTACCCGGCGGGCACGCGCGTGACGCTGACCGCGGTCGCGGCGAACGGCGCCACCTTCGCCGGCTGGAGCGGCACCTGCGCCGGCTTCGCGGCCGGCGTCCTCACCCTCGACGCCTCGTGCGCCGTGACCGCGATCTTCAACCCGATCGGCGGCACGGGTACCACCGTCTCCGTCAACGCGGGCGGCGCGGCGGCCGGGAGCTTCGTCGCGGACGCCTCGTTCTCAGGCGGCAGCACCTACTCCACCACCCGCACCATCGACACGGCGCAGGTCGCCGGCACCGTGCCCCCGCAGGCGGTGTTCCAGACGGAGCGGTACGGGGAGTTCACGTACACGATCGGCAGCCGGACGCCGGGGTCGGCGCAGACGGTGACGCTGTACTTCGCGGAGACCTACTGGACGGCGGCGGGGCAGCGCACGTTCAACGTGGCGATCAACGGGGCGACGGCGCTGACCGCCTTCGACATCTTCGCGGCGGCGGGCGGCGCGAACCGGGCCGTGGCCCGGACGTTCGAGACCACCGCCAGCGCGAGCGGCCAGGTGGTGATCGCCTTCACCAGGGGCGGCGGCCCGGACAACCCGAAGGTCTGCGGCATCACCGTGTCCGGCGGCGGCGGCGGCCCCGACGTCCAGACGCTGAGCGTCACCAAGGCCGGCACCGGCAGCGGGACCGTGACCAGCGGCGGCACCCCCAGCGGCGGCGGCATCAACTGCGGCTCGCTCTGCAGCGCCAGCTACGTGACCGGGACGACCGTGACCCTGACCGCGACGGTCGCGAGCGGCTCCACCTTCGCCGGCTGGAGCGGCGCGTGCAGCGGCACCGCGACGACGTGCACGGTGTCCATGACCGCCGCGCGGAGCGTGACCGCCACGTTCAACTCCCTGGTGACGACGTATGCCCTCACGGTCGCGAAGGCCGGGACCGGGAGCGGCACGGTCACGTCGAACCCCTCCGGCATCAACTGCGGCTCGACCTGCACCGCGAGCTACCAGAGCGGCACCAGCGTGACCCTCTCCGCCACCCCGGCGACCGGCGCCACGTTCGGCGGCTGGAGCGGCGCCTGCACGGGCACGGGGAGCTGCATCGTCTCGATGACGGCGGCGCGCTCGGTCACGGCCAGCTTCACCGGCAGCGGCAGCTGCACGATCGGCGCCACCCGCGGGAGCGAGGTCGCCGTGATCGGCGACTCCTTCATCGCCATGAGCCACGGCATCACGCGCGAGATCGAGCGGCTCGCCCGCGCGGCGGGCTCGCTCGGCGCGAGCGACCGGTACGTCGACAACTCGGTCAGCGGCACGACCCTGGCGAACAACCAGATCCCGGGCCAGTACACACGGGCCGTGCAGAGCTCGGGCCGGATCCGGTACGTGCTCATGGACGGCGGCGGCAACGACTGCCTCATCAACAACAACGCGAACGCGGCCTACAGCGCGGCGCAGTCGCTGTTCCAGACCATGGCGCAGAACAACACCGAGAAGGTCGTCTACTTCTTCTATCCGGACCCGGTCGGCGGCAACTACGCGTCGCTCAAGACCTGCCTCGACGGGCTCCGGCCGCGGATGAAGGCCCTCTGCGACGG
This sequence comes from Pseudomonadota bacterium, assembly GCA_023411405.1. Classification (GTDB taxonomy): domain Bacteria; phylum Myxococcota; class Myxococcia; order Myxococcales; family Anaeromyxobacteraceae; genus Anaeromyxobacter. The sequence goes on from JAEYOU010000383.1 coordinate 4,344, forward strand.
CCTCACGGCCCCGAAGTGCTACTGGCTGGACCTGCGTCCGACCTGGAACGGCCACCCCGAGTACACGTCCGACGGGATCCACCCCACGGACCAGGGGAGCGTCGTCACGGGCCAGGCGGTCTGGCAGGCGATGAAGACGAACTGCGTCGCGCAGTGATGCGCCGTACGTGCCCCGCCCCGGCCCGCGAGGCCGGGGCGGGGCGGCTCACCCACCCACCCGGTGCTCCATCTCCGCGAAGAACGTCGTCGTCTTGAAGAAGACGAGATCGACGACGCCGGTGGGGCCCTGGCGCTGCTTCGCGATGATGAGCTGGACGGCGACGGTGTCGGCGTTGGCCTGGCCCGCCTGCACGTCCTTCGAGTCCTCCTCGCTCCGGTGGAGGAAGAGGACGATGTCGGCGTCCTGCTCGATGGCGCCCGACTCGCGCAGGTCGGAGAGCATGGGCGGCTCGCCCTTGCGCTTCTCGACGGAGCGGTTGAGCTGCGAGAGGGCGATGATCGGGCAGCCGAGCTCCTTCGCGAGCGACTTGAGCGAGCGGCTGATGGTGGCGATCTCCTGCTCGCGCGACTGGTTCGCCCGCTCGCTGGGCGCGTGCATGAGCTGGAGGTAGTCGATCACCACCAGGTCGAGGCCGCCGTTCTCACGCTTCAGCTTGCGGCACTTCGAGCGGAGCTCGACGGGCGTCAGCACGAAGTTGTCGTCGAGCCAGAGCGAGGCCGCGCCGATCCGGTCGGCCTGGTTCGCGAGCTTGTCCCAGTCGTTCCGGCCGAGCTTGCCCTGGGAGAGCTTCCGCCAGTCGAGCTTGGCCTCCGACGCCAGGATGCGGAGGGCGAGCTGCTCGGAGGGCATCTCGAGCGAGAAGAACGCGACCTTGCGCGGCTCCTTGCAGGTGGCGGCGTGGACCGCGATGTTGAGCGCGAAGGCCGTCTTCCCGACCGACGGGCGCGCGGCCAGCACGGTGAGCGTGCCGGGCTGGAGGCCGAGCGTGTTCTTGTCGAAGCTGTTGATGCCGGTGGGGACGCCGGTGATCGGCGAGAGCCCCTGCTGCACGCGCTTCTGGACCGCCTCGATGCTCTCCAGGGCGCGGAGGGCCGGCTCGGAGATGCGCTTGAGCGTGTCGACGCTCGAGCCCTGCGCGGTGTCGAGCACCTGCTGCTGGGCGGTGTCGAGGAAGCGCTGGACGTCGGCGCCGGCCTCGTATCCCTGGTCGACGATCTTCTGCGCGGTGAGCATCATCCGCCGTGCGCTCGCCTGCTCCTGGACCACGCGCGCGTAGTGCGGGACGTTCGCGGCCGAGCCGATGGCGCGGCCGAGCGAGAGCGGCAGCTCGTGCGGGACGGCGGTGCCGAGCAGCCCCTTCGCGTCGAGGCGCTGCTGGACGAGGATCGGGTCGAGCGTCTTCGCCTCGCGCGCGAGCTCCTCGCACGCGCCGTACACGTGCTGGTGGGCGAGCAGGTAGAAGTCGCCCGACCGGAGCAGGGCCGCCACCTGGTCGAAGGCGGTCTCGTCGGTCAGGATGGCCCCGAGGACCGCCTGCTCCGCCTCGAGGCTGTGGGGAAGGTCGCGCGCGGTCCGGAGCGGCGAGACCCCGGCCTCGCCTGGCCGCCTGGCGTGTTCCTCGTGCATCGGGAGGCGGACTCTAGCAGCCGGGTCGGACGGGGATCTCTGTCGATGTTCGGTGGATAAGCCCGAAATTCGCGAGGCGGAACCGGGTGGATCCGGCGTGGATGGCCTGTGAAGAACTGCTCCCGCTCCGGCGGACGGGGACCGGCCGGCGCGGGAACACATCTGGGGCCTCCGCCCGCCATGTCCCCGTGGGAGCGGGTGTTTCCGCGCACCCGGGCGTCGAGCCTCACCTCCGCGCGGGCGATCTCCCACACCCCCGCCGTCGATCGTTTCTCGGCGAGCAAGTAGAACGGATCCCATGCGTGCACTCGCGGTGGTGGTGGGAGCAGTGGCCGTCCTCTCGGGATGTGCCGAGGTGGGCAAGCTCGCGGCGTCGGCGATCGACCCGCCGAAGCTCACCTTCAAGTCTGCGCAGGTGCGGGCCTTCGACCTCGAGGGTGTGACGCTCGGCTTCAACGTCGACGTGGAGAACCGGAACCCCTTCGGCCTCGAGGTGGCGCGGATCACCTACGGCATCGAGATCGAGGGCACGCGCGTCCTCACGGGCGACGCGCCCGGCGGCGTGGCGCTCCCGGCGCACAAGAAGGTCCCGCTGACCTTCACCGCGCGCGTCCGGTTCCGCGACGTGCCGGGCATCGCCTCCCTCGCGGGGAAGCGCGACGCGGTCCACTACCGGCTCGCGGGCTCGGTCGGGGTGAACACGCCGCTCGGCATCCTCGACCTCCCCGTGTCGCACCAGGACACGCTCGCGCTCCCGAAGATGCCCCGGTTCTCGCTCGACGGGCTCGCCGTCCGGTCGTTCTCGTTCACGCGGCTCGCGCTCGACGTGAAGCTGCGGATCTCGAACCCGAACGCCTTCCCGCTCCCCGCCGGGAAGCTCGACGCGGCGCTCTCGCTCGGGGCCTCGCGCGTCGCGCGGGTCGAGAACCGGTCCCTCGCCGCCGTGCGCGGGCACGGGAGCGCGGTGGTGACCATCCCGATCGACCTCGACCTCGGCGAGGCCGGCCGCGCCGCGCAGCAGCTCGCGCGCGGGGCCGCGGTGCCGGTGGCCATCAAGGGAGAGGCGGACCTCGCCGGCGCGCGGCTGCCGGTCGAGCTCGGGTCGGACCTCAAGGTCCGGTAGACCGCGCCGCGCGAGCGCGTTGAGACGACGACGGCCGCCCGGGAGGGCAGCCGCCGGTGCTCCGCTGCGATGGCCGGAGGGCTACAGGTCGAACCGGCCGCGGACGCCGAGCTGTAGCCACTGGTGCACGCCCTTGTCGTCGATCTCCTCACCATCGTTGTCGAACTCGACCGCCGAGTACCGCGCGATGCTCAGCATCGCGAACGGACCGAGCGAGAACGGCCCGCCGGTCTTCCACTCGACGCCGCCCTGCAGGTTCAGGAGCTCGGCGCCGTGGCGCTTGACCTCCGCCCGCGACCCGTAGTCGTCGAGGCGGAGCCGCGCCCACTCGTAGCCGATGCCCGCGCCGATCCACGGCGTCGCCGACCCACCGATGAAGCGGTAGTCGACCTGCAGGCCGAGCCGGAGCAAGGCCGCGCCGCACTCGACGCCGTCCTCGTCACAGACGTCCTCGAAGTCGTCGCCGACGACACCGACGGCCGCGGAGACGTAGCCGCCGATCGTGAGCGCGGGCGTGACGCGGTAGCCGATGTCGAACTGGAACGGGATCTGCCCCTTGATGAAGTCGGCGAGGTCCTCGCCGTCCCCCGCCTCGCCCATCGCGAACGCGTACCCCGTGCGCGGGCCGAGGCTCAACTGCGCGGAGGCGAGCGCAGGGGTGAGGAGGACTGCGAGGAGGAGGAACTTCGCGACCTTCTGCATCGTCAGGGCTCCCTTGCGCGTGTCGGACTCCGACAGGTCGTCCGTTGCTCCACGCCGAGGCGAGCGTCGCACGGGCCCGGCGGCCGGGCAAGCGAGCGCCGATCGACGGAGCGTGTGGCGAGTCCAGCCGACACCTTCGCCGCCCGAGGAGCTGGGGGGAACCGTGACCCCGCGCGCGGCTGGCTCGACCCGCTTCACCCGGGTTCACCCCGTCGCCCCTCGCGCGAGGGACGCGCGGCGCGTTACACGAGACAGGTCACGCGGCGGTGGCGTGCGGGGAGGTCGTCCTTGGAGAGCGGGAGCAGGCTGGGCGCGCTCCTCGCGGAACGGCACGAGCGGATCCTCGGCCGGTGGGAGACGCTCCTCGCGGCCGAGCCGTGGGGGCCGCGGGCGGCGCCGCTCCGCGGTCGGCTGCCGTCGCTCCTGCGTGCGC
>JAEYOU010000445.1 GCA_023411405.1 Pseudomonadota bacterium
GATCGCCGCCCCACCCCGATCGCGCGGGGCCCTGCGCCGTGCTCGCCGCTTCGCGGCTGCGCGCGGCCGCCCCACGAGGAGGGGCTGCGCCCCTCCCCGCGCTTCGCGCGGGCCCCCACCCTGCTGCTTCCGCGTGGTCACCTGGGAGGGCCCGCGTGGCTCACCGCGTGTTGACGTGCACGCGGGTGTGCAGGCGCCGGAAGGCGGCCGGGGTCATGCCCTGGGTCCGCTTGAAGATCCGGCGGAAGTAGCCGCAATCCTCGAAGCCGCACAGCCGCGCGACCTCGTCGATCCGCTCCCGCCCCTCCGCGAGCAGGCGGAGCGCGTTGCGCATCCGGCGCTCGTGGATCGCCTCCGTCAGCGTCCGTCCGTACCGGGCCCGGAACACCCGGCCCAGGTAGTCCGGGTTGCAGCCCAGCTCGGCCGCGATCGTCGAGGCCGAGAGGTCCTCGTGGTAGCGGGTGCGGATGACCGTGTCGGCGCGCGCGGCGAGGAGGGGCGGGGCGTTCACCGGCTCGGACGCGGGGCGCGAGTTCGTGACCTCCGCGAGCAGGAGGAGGATCATCAGCCCTCCGGCCAGCGGCTGGACGCCGAACGCCTCCTGCTCGTCGAGCAGGCGCCGGAAGAAGACCGTGAGGTGATCCGGCCGCGCGACGCGGGCGTGCTGCGGGATGTGCAGGGCCGGCGTCGGGGCGCGCGTCGTCCCCCCGCGCAGCCCGAAGTGCACCCAGTAGAACTGGAGGTCGCGCGGGTACGGGGTCGTGCCGCCGTGCTCGCGTCCGGGCCAGAGGAGCAACGTCTCATCGGGCTGGACGTCGAACCGCGCGTCGCCCTCGCGGATCCCGAGGACGCCGCGCTTCACGAAGATGAGCTCGAACGTGTCGATGCGCCGGGTGGGGTGGATCCCGACGCCCCGCGAGATGAACAGGCCCCCGTTGCTCGCCTCGAGCGCGAGAGGGACCGGCAGTTCGAGGAGGTCGGTCATGGCGGACCGCCCAGGTCGGAATCGTCCCACGGACCTGCGGATCCCTCATCTTGTTGCGGCGAGGTCCATCGTGTCAATTCGAGCGGTCCAATGCGAGCCCACGTCTCGAGCGCCGGTCTCCAGAGGGGCCACCCCGGACCGCCATGAAAGCTCCCGCGCCGCGCAGGTTCGCCCCGGTCGTCGACCTCACCCACAGCCCGCACGCGCGGGTCCGGCCCGTGCCCGTGCAGGCGGTCCGGCTCGAGGGCGAGTTCTGGAAGGGCCGGCTCGAGCGGCTCGCGCGCGTCTCCTTGCCCGCGCAGTGGGACGAGCTCGAGGGCTCCGGCGTGCTGGACAACTTCCGGCGGGTGGCCGGGGCGGTGGATCGTCCGCACCGCGGGTGGGTCTTCGCCGATTCCGATCTGTACAAGTGGATCGAGGCCGCCGCGTGGGTGCTCTCGCAGGCCGGCGATCCCGGGCTGGAGCGGCGCGTCGACGTCGCGCTCGGGCTCGTCGAGGGCGCGCAGCACTCCGACGGGTACGTCAACACGTACTACTCGCTCGAGCGCGCAGGGGCGCGCTTCACCGATCTGCGCGATCAGCACGAGCTGTACTCGGCCGGCCACCTCATGCAGGCGGCCGTCGCGCACCATCGGGCCACCGGCTCCGACCGGCTGCTCCGGGCCGCGCGTCGCTTCGCCGACCTCCTGTGCCGGGTGTTCGGCCCGGCGGACGCCGGCCGGCGGAGCGCCGTCGACGGGCACGAGGAGGTCGAGATGGGGCTCGTCGAGCTCACCCGCGAGACCGGGGACCGGCGGTACCTCGAGCTGGCGACCTTCTTCGTCTCGGCGCGCGGGCACGGGCTCCTGGACGGGGGCCGCTTCGGCAGGGCTTACTACCAGGACCACACCGCCTTCCGCGCGCTCGACTCGATGGACGGGCACGCGGTGCGGGCGCTCTACTACTGCGCCGGCGTCAGCGACCTGTACCTCGAGACCGGAGACCCGACGCTGCTCGCCACGCTCGCGCGCCTCTTCGAGCGGATGGTGGAGCGCCAGGTGTACGTCAGCGGCGGGCTCGGCGCGCGGTACGAGGGGGAGTCGTTCGGGGCGGACTTCGAGCTGCCGAACGCCCGCGCGTACACCGAGACCTGCGCCGCGGTGGGCAGCATGATGTGGTGCCACCGCATGCTCGCGGCCACCGGCGACCCCCGGTACGCCGACCTCATCGAGACCACGCTCTACAACGCGCTGCTGCCCGGGTGGTCGCTCGACGGGCTGCGCTACTTCTACGTCAACCCGCTGCAGGACGCCGGCGGCCATCGCCGGCAGCCGTGGCACAGCTGCGCCTGCTGCCCGCCCAACCTGGCGCGCACGCTCGCCTCCCTGCCCGGCTACGTGTACGGCGCGGCCGAGGACGCGCTCTACGTGCACCTCTACGCCGAGAGCGCGGCCGAGGTCGAGCTCGGCGGAGGGCCGGTGCGCGTGGTCCAGCGGACGCGCTACCCCTGGGACGGGAAGGTCGCGCTGGAGCTCGACGGCGCGGGTGCGTTCGCGCTGCGCCTGCGCGTCCCGGCCTGGTGCGGTGCGGCTCAACTGTCGGTCAATGGCGTGCGCGCGGACGTGCCGCTCGCGCCGGGGACGTACGCCGAGGTGCACCGGCGCTGGGCCGGAGGAGACCGGGTCGAGCTGGCGCTGGCGATGCCCGTCCGCGCGCTGGAGAGCCACCCGCACGTCCTCGAGAACACGGGGCGGGTGGCGCTGGCGCGCGGCCCCCTCGTCTACTGCCTGGAGGGGGTCGATCACGCCGGGCTGGAGCTCCTCGACGTGGAGATCGATCCGGAGGAGGCCATCGAGGCGCGGTGGGAGCCGGAGCGGCTCTCGGGCGTGGTGGCGCTCCACGGCGGGGCGAGGGTCCGCCCGCCGGGAGCTCGCTGGCGCGGGCACCTGTACCGCCCTGCCGGCGCCGCGCCTGCTCCGGAGCGCCGCGGCGTGCCCTTCACCGCGGTGCCGTACTTCGCCTGGGCGAACCGGGAACCCGGTCCGCTCCAGGTCTGGCTGCGTCGGGCGGAGAGGTCGGAATCGTCCACCTGAGTCAAGGAGGGAGTCATGGAGCACGTCACGAAGCGCTGCATCGTCACCACGGTGGCAGGCCTGGCCGCGGTCCTCCTCGCCGCGCCGGGGTGCAAGAAGAGCGAGGCCGGGCCGCAGGGCGCGCAGGGCGGCGCGGCGGAGACGCAGGCGGCGCCGCCTGCGGAGGCGCTGTCGTTCTGGATCCGCGCCTCGGACTCGCCCTTCGTGGAGCCCATGGTCAAGGTCTGGAACGAGAAGCGCCAGCCCAGGGTCAAGCTGACCGTCATCCCCAACGACGACTTCGTCACCAAGTTCGGGACGGCGGTGGCCGGCGGCGCGCCTCCGGACGTCGTCGCCATCGACCTCATCTTCGTGCCCGCGTTCGTCGCGGCGGGCCAGATGACGGACATCACCGATGAGGTGAAGGCGCTGCCGTTCGCGGACAAGCTCTCCCGGGCGCACATGACGCTCGCCGCCCGGGACGGCAGGCAGTACGCCGTCCCGTTCAGCGCCGAGAGCTCCTTCCTCCTCTACAACAAGGCGCTCTTCCGGCGGGCGGGGCTCGACCCCGAGCAGCCGCCGCGGACCTGGGCGGAGATCGAGGCCGCGGCGAAGAAGATCACGGCTCTCGGCGACGGCATCAAGGGCTTCTACTTCTCGGGCGCGTGCGGCGGGTGCAACGTCTTCACCTTCGCGCCCTACATCTTCGCCTCCGGCGGGGACGTGCTCAGCCCCGACGGCACGAAGGCCCTGCTCGACACGCCGCCGGTGCGGGGCGCGCTGTCCTTCTACCGCCGCATGTGGCAAGCAGGGCTCATGCCCTCGGGCGCGAAGACCGACAGCGGCGCGAGCTTCATCAGCGCCTTCTTCACGGGCAAGGTCGGCATGGTCGGCTCGGGCGCCTTCTCCATCGGCCTGCTCAAGCAGGAGCACCCCGAGATCGACTTCGGCGTCGGCTACCTCCCGGGCGAGAAGGGCGGGTGGGCGAGCTTCTCGGGCGGCGACTCGATCGGCATCCCCGCCGGGTCGCGGCACGCGAAGGAGGCGTGGGAGTTCATCACCTGGTGCCTGAGCGAGGAGGTCCAGGTCGAGCAGTTCGCGAAGAACAACAGCATCCCGATCCGGACGGACCTCGCGGACAACGCGTACCTCCGCGAGGACCCGCGCTTCGCCGTCGCCACGAACGCCCAGGCCAGCGGCAAGGCGCCGTACAGCGTCCACTTCAACACGCTCATCAACGATCCCAACGGGCCCTGGCTGGCGATGATCCAGGAGGCCGTGTTCGGGAAGGGGGTGGACGTGGCCGTGGAGAACGCCCAGCGCGAGTTCACGCGCATCATCGCGGAAGGGACGCCGAAGGAATGAGGGCCGCGGCCGCGCGCGGCGCACGGGGGCCTCGCAGGCAGCGCCGCCAGGCGCGGGCGGGGCTCCTCTTCGTCGCCCCGGCCGTCTGCTTCACGGCCGTGTTCTTCGTCGTCCCGCTGGGGATGACCATCTGGATGTCCCTCCACGACTGGCCGATGCTGGGTCGGCCGCGGTTCGCGGGGCTGGGCAACTACATGAGGCTCTTCCAGGACCGCTCGTTCTGGGCGAGCCTCCTCTTCACGGCCAAGTACACGCTGGCGGTGACGCCGCCGCTGTTCCTGACCGCGTTCGGCCTGGCGCTGCTGGTGCGGCGGCGCGGACCGCTGGTGGGCCTCCTCCGGACCGCCTACTTCCTGCCGGTGGTCACCGGGATGGCGGTGGCGAGCCTGCTCTGGGTCTGGCTGCTCCACGACCAGGTCGGGGTGATCAGCGACGTGCTGATGAAGCTCCACGTCCTCCGCGAGCCGCTCCAGTGGCTCGACCGGCCGGACACCGCGCTGGCGGGGATCGTCGTCATGGTGCTCTGGAAGGCGTCCGGCTTCACGATGGTCCTCCTGCTCGTGGGGATGCAGGCCATCCCCGAGGACCTCGACGAGGCGGCGCGGATCGACGGGGCGACGCGGGCGCAGCGGCTCCGGTACGTCACGCTCCCGCTGCTGCGCCGCACCTTCGCGCTGGCGCTGGTGATCTCGATCATCGGGTCCTTCCTGGCGTTCGAGCAGTTCTTCATCCTGACCCGCGGCGGGCCGCACAACTCCACCATCTCCGTCGTGTACTGGATCTACCGCGCGGCGTTCGTCCAGTTCCGGCTGGGATACGCCGCGGCGATGTCGGTCGTCCTCCTCGTCATCCTGGTCCTGCTGAGCGTGCTGCAGCTCCGGTTGCTGCGCGTCGAGGAGCGCTGAGCGGCCCATGGACGCGGTCCTCCGCACGCGCAGCCACGCCGACCTCCCGGCGCACCGCCGCAAGGCGCGCCGCTGGCTCCCCTCCGTGCTCCTGCTCGGGAGCTCGATCGGGCTGGCGTCCCTGTTCGTCTTCCCGCTCGTCTGGTCGCTCCTCACCTCGCTCATGACGCCCGCCGAGGCGTCGAGCGCGCCCCCGACCTACTGGCCCTCGCGGCTCACCCTCGACAACTACCGCCGGGTCTTCTCGATGGGCGACGGCATGCTGCGCTACGTCTGGAACAGCGCGGCCGTGGCCGCGGTGACGGTGGGCGCCACCGTGGTCCTGGCGACGCTGGCCGGCTACGGGTTCTCGCGCTTCCGGTTCCCCGGCCGGAACGCGATCTTCGTCGCGCTGCTGGCGACGATGATGATCCCGTTCCAGTCGATCCTGACGCCGCTGTTCGTGCTGCTCCGGTGGCTGCATCTCCAGAACACGCTCGTCGGCCTGGCGCTCGTCTACACGACGTTCCAGCTGCCCTTCTCCGTGTTCATGATGCGCAACTCCTTCGACGCGGTGCCGCGGGAGCTCGAGGAGGCGGCGCTCCTGGACGGCTGCACGTCCCTCTCGCTCCTGACGCGGGTGATGCTGCGCCTGGTCGCGCCGGGCATCGTGACCGTGGCGCTCTTCGCCTTCTTCGCCTCGTGGAACGAGCTCCTGGCGGCGCTGATCTTCCAGACCGACGCGGAGAAGTTCACGCTGCCCGTCATGCTCCTGAACGCGCGGAGCCGGTCCCTGGGCTCGATCGACTGGGGGGCGATGCAGGTGGGGCTCACCGTCGGCATGCTGCCGTGCTGCCTCCTCTTCCTGCTCATGCAGCGTCACTACGTCTCCGGGCTCATCGCGGGGGCGGTCAAGGCCTGAGGCGCGCCCGCTGGCCCCGGACCGGGGGACGGGAGAGAATGGCGCGATGCGCGGCCCGGCGGTCGTCGACACCTCCCGCAGCCCGCACGCCGCCCTCGCGCCGGCGCCGCTCGGAGCGGTGGAGCTCGAGGGCGGGCTCTGGGGTGGGCGCTGGGACCTCGCGGCCGAGGTCTCCATCCGCGGCCAGCACGCCGCGCTGGAGGCGGCGGGAACCCTGGAGCGCTTCCGGCGCGTGACCCGCGGCGCCCGCGTGCCCGCGCAGGCCACCGAGTGGGAGGACACGGATCTCTACAAGTGGATCGAGGCGGCGAGCTGGATCCTCGCGCGCAGGGAGCACGCGTGGGTCCGGGAGCGCGTCGAGGCGGCGGTCGGGCTCATCGAGGAGGCGCAGGAGCCGGACGGGTACGTGGACACGTTCTACGCCGGGAGGCCGGCGGAGCGCTGGTCCGATCTCCGCAGCGGGCACGAGCTCTACTGCGTCGGCCACCTCGTCCAGGCGGCGATCGCCCTGCGGCGGTGCACGGGCGAGGCGCGGCTCCTGGGCGTCGCGCGCCGGGCCGCGGACCTGGTCTGCGAGACGTTCGGTCCGTCGGCCGCCGGCAAGCGCGCCGACGTCGACGGTCACCCGGTGATCGAGATGGCGCTCGTCGAGCTCTTCCGCGAGACCGGCGCGCGCCGCTATCTGGAGCTGGCGCGGCACTTCGTCGAGCTCCGGGGGCGCGGGCAGCTCCGGGGCCGGTTCGGGCCGGAGTACTACCTCGACCACGCGCCGCTCCGCGCGCTGGAGCGGCCTGCGGGCCACGCGGTCCGGACCCTCTACTACCTGGCGGGCGCGACCGACCTCTACCTCGAGGCGGGCGACCCGACGCTGCTCGCGGCGCTCCGGCGCCTGTGGCTCCGCATGGTCGCGCGGCAGACGTACGTGTCGGGCGGGCTCGGCGCCCGGCGCGAGACCGAGTCGCTGGGGGAGGAGCTGGAGCTCCCCGGCGCGCGGGCGTGCAGCGAGACCTGCGCGGCGGTGGCGAGCGTGCAATGGAGCCAGCGGATGCTGGCCGCCACCGCCGACGCCCGGTACGCGGATCTGATCGAGTGGACCTTGCTCAACGCCTTGCTCGCGGGCTGGTCGCTCGCCGGAGACGCGTACTTCTACGAGAACCCGCTGCAGGACGACGGTCGCCACAGGCGCAGCCCCTGGTTCGGGTGCGCCTGCTGCCCGCCGAACCTGCTCCGCCTCGTGACCTCGCTCCCGGCGCTCCTCTACGGCGTCGGCGCCGACACGATCCACGTGCACCAGTACGCGAGCTCGCGCGCCCGGCTCGAGGTCGCGGGGCGGACGGTCCAGCTCCGGCAGCGCACGCGCTACCCGTGGGACGGCGCGGTGGAGCTGGAGATCGACGGGGAGGGCGCGTTCGCCCTCGCGCTGCGCGTCCCCGGCTGGTGCGGGGCCGGGGCGAAGGTCACGGTGAACGGCGCGGCCGCGAGCGCCGCGCGTTCCGGCGCGGCGATCGAGCTGCGC
>JAEYOU010000447.1 GCA_023411405.1 Pseudomonadota bacterium
GACTGGAGGCTCGTGCTCGCGTCGCCGCGGACGGCGCGCGAGGACCGCGATCGCGCAGCGCAGCAAGCGAGCGGCGCGGGGTGCGAGGCCCCCCGGGGCCCCTGACCCCGGCGCCGGAACCCGCGAACCGCCGGTGTTTTCGCGTCTGAACCGATTCAGACGCGCATGGGAATCCGTTCGAGCCATTGACAGCGCGCTCCGATGGGAGCCAATGTGGTCTGACGATCCGTGAAAGGCAGCCCGCGGCGACCCGGCGAAGCTCCGTCCGGGAGCCGCACTTTCCGCTCACCCCGTGGAGTGACGACAATGAAGAGCTCTGCTGGAAGTACCGCCCGCCTGACGCTCACCGCCGCGATCGCGGCGATGGCCCTGAGCGTGGGCTGTGGCGCCCCCGAGGAGGCGCCGGCGCCGGCCGACGGCCAGGCGAAGATCACGCTCACCTCGAGCCAGACCGGCACCGACGGCCTCTGGTACTCGTTCTGGACCGACGGCGGCGGCTCGGTCCAGTTCGAGCTGCTGGGCGGCGGCCGCTACGCCTCGCGCTGGACGAACGTCAACAACTGGGTCGGCGGCAAGGGCTGGCGGACCGGCAGCCGGAAGGTCGTGAGCTACTCCGGCACCTTCAACTCGCCCGGCAACGGCTACCTGGCCCTCTACGGCTGGACCACCAATCCGCTCGTCGAGTACTACGTCGTCGAGAACTTCGGCACGTACAACCCGAGCTCCGGCTCCCAGCTCCTCGGCTCGCTCAACAGCGACGGCGGCACCTACAACCTGTACCGGACGCAGCGGGTCAACCAGCCGTCGATCATCGGCACCGCCACGTTCTACCAGTACTGGGCCGTCCGGACGGTGAAGCGGACCGGCGGGACCATCACCACCGGCAACTTCTTCGACGCGTGGGGCCGGTCGGGCCTCACCCTCGGCACGCACGACTACATGGTGCTCGCGACCGAGGGCTACCAGAGCAGCGGCAGCTCGGACATCACGGTGAGCGAAGGTACCTCCCCCAACACGTTCGCCCTCACGGTGACGAAGAGCGGCTCCGGGAGCGGGACGGTCACCTCCAACACGGGCGGCATCAACTGCGGCTCCACCTGCTCGGCGAACCTCACCTCCGGCACCACCGTCACCCTGAGCGCCGCGCCGGCCTCCGGCGCCACCTTCGGCGGCTGGAGCGGGGCGTGCTCCGGCACCGGCTCGTGCGTCGTCACGATGTCGGCGGCGCGGACGGTGACCGCCACGTTCAACGGCAGCAGCACCACCCCCGGCGTCCTCGCGGTCAACGCCGGCGGCGCGGCGGCGGGCGACTTCGCCGCGGACGCGAACTTCTCGGGCGGGAGCACGTACTCGAACACGAGCACGATCGACACCTCGCGGCTCACCGGGACGGTGCCCCCGCAGTCGGTCTTCCAGAGCGAGCGGTACGGTGAGTTCAGCTACACGTTCTCGGGCCTCACCGCCGGGAGCGCGCAGGCGGTGTCGCTGTACTTTGCCGAGACCTACTGGACGGCGGCCGGGCAGCGGACGTTCAACGTCGCGATCAACGGCGCGACGGTGCTGACCGCGTACGACATCTTCGCGCAGGCGGGCGGGGCGAACCGGGCCATCGCGCGGACGTTCAACACGACGGCAAACGCGAGCGGCCAGGTGGTCGTCCAGTTCACGCGCGGCGGCGGTCCCGACAACCCGAAGGTGAACGCCATCGCGGTCGCCGCCAGCGTCACGACGAACACGCTGACGGTGAGCAAGGCCGGCGACGGCAGCGGGACGGTCTCCTCCACCCCCGCCGGCGTCAACTGCGGCGCGACGTGCAGCGCCAGCTACACGGGCGGCACGGTCGTGACCCTCACGGCGGCCGCGGCGAGCGGCTCGAGCTTCGGCGGCTGGAGCGGGTGCAGCGGGTCGGGCACGACGTGCACCGTGACGATGAACGCCGCCCAGGCGGTCACCGCGACCTTCACCGCCGCTCCGATCAGCGGCACGGGCGTCTCCGTCAACGCCGGCGGCTCGGCGAGCGGGAGCTTCGCCGCCGACGCGTACTTCTCCGGCGGCAGCACGTACTCGACCACCAGCGCGATCGACACGTCGCAGGTCACCGGGGCGGTGCCGCCTGCGGCGGTCTTCCAGAGCGAGCGGTATGGTGAGTTCACGTACACCATCCCGAACCGCGAGGCCGGGAGCGCGCAGATGGTGACGCTGTTCTTCGCCGAGAGCTACTGGACGGCGGCGGGGCAGCGGACGTTCAACGTGGCCATCAACGGCGCGACGGTCCTCTCCGCCTTCGACATCTTCGCCCAGGCGGGCGGCGCCAACCGGGCCATCGCGCGGACGTTCAATACGACCGCCAACGCGAGCGGCCAGGTGGTGATCCAGTTCACCCGCGCCGGCGGACCGGACAACCCGAAGGTCTGCGGCCTCACCGTGGCCAGCGGTCCCGTCATCGGGGACAGCTACACCCTGAGCGTCACGCGGTCCGGCACCGGCGGCGGGACCGTCAGCGGCGCCGGCATCGACTGCGGCTCGACCTGCAGCGCCAGCTACGCGAGCGGCACCACCGTCACGCTGACCGCCACCCCCGCCGCCGGCTCGACCTTCGGCGGCTGGAGCGGCGCCTGCACCGGCACCGGGAGCTGCGTCGTCACGATGACCGCGGCGCGGTCGGTGACCGCCGCGTTCACCCAGCCCACGTCCGACTCCTCGTTCTCCGTCAACGCCGGCGGCTCCGCGGCGGGGGGCTTCGTCGCGGACGCGTACTACTCCGGCGGCAGCACGTACACCACCACCAGCACGATCAACACCTCGCTGCTCACCGGCGACGTGCCGCCCGCGGCGGTCTTCCAGTCCGAGCGGTACGGGGAGTTCACGTACACGATCCCGAACCGCACCGCCGGGACGACGCAGACCGTGACGCTGTACTTCGCCGAGAGCTACTGGACGGCGGCCGGACAGCGGACGTTCAACGTGGCCATCAACGGCGCGACCGTCCTCTCCGCGTTCGACATCTTCGCCCAGGCCGGCGGCGCCAACCGGGCGATCTCCCGCACGTTCACCACCACGGCGAACGCGAGCGGGCAGGTCGTGGTCCAGTTCACCCGCGGCGGCGGCCCGGACAACCCGAAGATCTGCGGCATCACCGTGTCCGGCGGCGGCGCCGTCGGGGACAACTACACCCTGAGCGTCGCGAAGAGCGGCACCGGCGCCGGCACCGTCAGCGGCGCCGGCATCAACTGCGGCTCGACCTGCAGCGCCAGCTTCGCGAGCGGCACGAGCGTCACGCTGACCGCCACTCCGAACACCGGCTCGACCTTCGGCGGCTGGAGCGGCGCCTGCACGGGCACCGGGAGCTGCATCGTCTCCATGACCGCGGCGCGGTCGGTCACCGCGACCTTCAACGGCGGCGGCACCGACACCTGCACGATCGGCGCGACCCGTGGCAGCGAGGTCGCCGTCATCGGCGACTCGTTCATCGCCATGAGCCACGGCATCACCCAGGAGATCGAGCGGCTCGCCCGGGCCGCCGGCTCGCTCGGCGCCAACGACCGCTACGTCGACAACTCGGTCAGCGGCACCACCCTGGCGAACAACCAGATCCCGGGCCAGTACACCCGGGCCGTGCAGAGCTCCGGGACGATCAAGTACGTGCTCATGGACGGCGGCGGCAACGACTGCCTCATCAACAACAACGCCGACGCCGCCTACAACGCCGCGCAGCAGCTGTTCCAGACCATGGCGCAGAACCGGACCGAGAAGGTCGTCTACTTCTTCTATCCCGATCCGGTCGGCAGCAACTACGCGTCGCTCAAGAGCTGCCTCGACGGGCTCCGGCCGCGGATGAAGGCGCTCTGCGACGGCCTCAGCTCCCCGAAGTGCTACTGGCTGGATCTCCGCCCGACGTGGAACGGCCACCCCGAGTACACGTCCGACGGGATCCACCCCACGTCGCAGGGGAGCGTCGTGACGGGCCAGGCGGTCTGGCAGACGATGCGGACCAACTGCGTCGCGCAGTAGTCGTGGTTACCGGCTCCGTCCCGGCGCGGGTCCTCCGCGCCGGGGCGGGGTCTGTAGTTCTCGCAGGCTTGTTCCGCCGCGCGGGCTTGCTTGGGCGTGTGGGTCTAGGCCCGGGACTCGCTCATCCGCCCATTCCCGCTCGTGCTGAGCTTGTCGAAGCACGAGCGGGGATCGGATCCCCGCCGCTGCCTCGCGGTCGCCGCGCGGACCATCGCTCGCGCCCCGGACCCCGCGCCCGCGCTCCGCGAGCGTCCTCCCTGCATTTCCCTCCGAGTTCCCCGTGGCCCGCCCCTTGCTGTCCAGCGGACCATGCTCGTCCTCCACGTCGACCCGCAGCTCGACCGACAGTTCATTCGCGAAGGCCCCGTGCTCCTCTGGCGCGACGGCGAAGCCTCACGCCGCGACGGCCTGCTGGTCGTCCTCCACCCATGCCCGTTCCCGACGTGCCCCGCTCGTCACGTCGATCTCGAGGCGTACCGGCTGACGAACACGGTCAGCGCGATCGAGGTGACCGCGGTGGAAGCCCGGGCCATCCATCGCGACGGGCGGGAGGAGACCCTGGAGCCGGACGTCTGGGCCACCGTCGAGCTGGACCGCGGAGATGCGCTAGTCGCCGGTCCGGACGAGCCGGCCGACCTCGTGGCGTGGCTCGAGCGGGAGCTCGCCGGAGAGCTGATGGCCACCGTGAAGAGCAGACTCGCGCGCTCCCGGGCGGCGGGGGAGGCCGCGCTCCGGCCGGTGAGCCGCGCCTCGGCGCGCGTCGGACGGAATGAGCCGTGTCCCTGCGGTTCGGGGAAGAAGTCCAAGCGGTGCTGCGGAGGCAGGGGCGCCACGCTGCGGTGGTGAGCGGTCCCGCGACGCGGTGCGCGTCGTCGACGGACAGGTTCAGGTTGCCCGCTCGTGCGGAGAGGATCGGTCGAAATGAGCGGCCGCGCCGGCATCCGTGTCGAGCCTCGCTTTGCACGGTGGCCGGCGTCGGAGCAGCGCGCCCGAATCGATGAGCCCGGTCCGGACTCCGAGCATGGCGGTCCTCATTCTGGCCTGCCGTCCCACTTCCTCCCGTTCAGGAGCCACGTCAGCCCGCCCGGCGCGGTGCCGCGCAAGACGAGGAGTCCCTCGTGGATGCACCGGTGATGGTGGAAGGCACAGACCGCGACACCGTTCTCGAGCTCCTCGCCGCCGCCGTGCGAACGGTAGACGATGTGATGTGCGTGGGACGCGCGGTGGCTGCACCCGGGCACCTGGCAATGCTCCTCGTCTCGCATCCGCACCTTCTGGGAACGGCTCCTGGCCTTCTCTGGTGGCCCCCAGACCTCGAGGAAGTGGCGCGCGACGACTCCGAGGCACCGTCCCGCGGGGATGGGCGCCCCCGCGAGGCGGCGCACGGTCGCGATCGCGGCCGCGAGCAACGTCGCGACGCTCCGCGGGACGGACGCGGCGAGCTTCCCGCGTGCACGCATCTGCCGCGCCTCGGCCGCATCGAGCTCCCGTCGCAGCGCGACGACCGTCATGAGCCGCGCCCGGGGAGTCCACGCACGGATCTCCGCCTCCGGGAGGTGCGCCAGCGCCCGAAGCCGCTCGTAGGAGAGCCCCGACGCGCGCGCCGCGCGGAGGGCAGGGCTCTCCCAGATCCGCTCCTCGAGCCTCGCGCGCTGCTCGACCGCGCGCCCCGGCATTCCGAGCCGCTCCTCCACGTAATGCCGGAACGACGCGAACCCGAGGATGAGGTGCATCCCGCTCCGGCGGATCATCTCGGCCGTCCAGCCGAGGTACTCCTCCCAGCCTTCGCGGTGGCGCGCCAGCGCCCGGAGCGCCGCGTCGATCTCGGCCGCCGAGTCGAGCTCCTCGAAGCCCGACTCCGGGGCGATCCAGGGCGGGATCGCCGTGAGCATCGCCCAACGGTCCGTCTCGTCCTCCAGCTCTGCCTTGCGCGTCGCGAGCCGCGCCTCGCGCTCGTCGCGGCTGCGGAAGCTCTCGCGCACCGTCGCGCGCTCGCTGCGATCGTCGCCCAAGTCGGCCGGGGACGAGCCCAGGAACTCCTGCGCCATCGCCTCCAGCCGCTCGAACGTCTTTGAGCCCGGGAGCTCCTGCCCCGCCCGCTCCAGGGCATCGTCGATGGCCTCCCGGTCCTCCGGCGTGCAGCCGACGGTGAAACGTCCCCACTCCTCCTCTCCGGCGTCGCGGCGCGCAGCCTTCACCGCAGCTTCGAGCGTCCGGACCGTCTCGCTCCGCGCTCGCTCGACCCACGTCGCCTCGTCCTCTCCCCGGGCGACGGGCAATACCGTCTGCGCCGCCCGCATCGTGACCTCGCCCCCGCGGACCGCCGCGCGCAGGAGCGGCCGCGTCCGGAGCTCCCGCGCCAGGTGGGCGAGGTTGAGCGCCGTGCGCGGCGCGATGTCGAGCACCTCCCGCGCGTAGTCATCGAGGTGGTAGCCCAGCTCCGGGAGCCGGGAGCCCACGCGCAGCGCGGCGAGCCCTTCGGCGATGGCGAGCTCGGTCGCCGCCTGGACCCGCGCCGCCATCACGAGCCCGAGCTCCGTGTCGTCGGCCTCCTTCTCGCCGCCCCGGAACACCGGCACGAGCTCGAACCCATCGAGCCGCGGGAACTCGACCTTCGGCGGCGGCGCGTAGCGGGCGCACCACGCAGGGACGGAGGTCGAGCTCGACGGGTGCTCGGTGGTCACGAACGAGTCATCGCATGCGGGTCTGACAATTGGAGCCAATCGGATCAGGTCCGAGTCTGTTTGCGCCGGAGTGGGCGCAGCTGCAAGGGCAGCTGCGTGCGTGCGCGTGCCGCGTCCAGCGGAGGCACCACTGGGGCGAGACGGCATCGGCCGGTGTGACCTGTCCGCGATGGCGACGAGCCGGGCCTCACGGCGAAGAACGCGAGATTGATGGGGAGTGGTGTACTCGGCGGAGACCTACTCGCATACGGCCCGCTGCCAGGGTCGGTGTACTTCGTCTGCCGCGGGCGAGGTGAGGGGAGGACGGTCGTGAGGTGGAAGTCGGCGAGGTCGAGGCCGGCGCCGTAGGGGTCATGGCCGAAGGCTGTCGTCCCGCAGTTCGGCGAGAGGCTCGGCAGCGGCCGGGCACTCCGGACGGCGCTCGAGGGTCGATTGTGCGGTGCCGCGCGAGCGGGCGGAGTGAGGGCGCGGCGCCGCTCGACCCGCGGCCGCCCAACGTTGAGTCTTGCGGCTCAGGACGACAGCGCGAGATCGACGGCGGCGCGGGCGTGGATCTCCGTCGTGTCGAAGAGCGGCAGGGGAACGTCGGTCGGCGAGAGGAGCATCCCGATCTCGGTGCAGCCGGCGATGACGCCCTGGGCGCCGGACCGCGCCAGCCGGTCCACCACCTCCTGGTACCGCGCCCGTGAGGAGGCCTCGACCCGGCCCAGGACCAGCTCCTCGAAGATGACCCGGTTCACCTCCGCCCGGTCCGGCGGATCCGGCACCAGGACCTCGAGGCCGTGCCGCTCGGCGAGCCGGCCCCGGTAGAAGTCCTGCTCCATCGTGTAGCGCGTGCCGAGGAGGCCGACGCGCCTGAGCCCGGCCGCCTTCACGCGGGCGGCGGTCACGTCGACGATGTGGAGGAGCGGGATGCGCACCCCGGCCATGAGCTCGTCCGCGACCTTGTGCATCGTGTTGGCGCAGACGACCACGAAGTCCGCGCCGCCGCGCTCGAGCGCCAGCGCAGCCTGGTTGAGGAGCGTCCCGAGCTCGTCCCAGCGGCCGGCGCGCTGGCGTGGCTCGACCTCGCCGAAGTCGACCGAGTACAGGAGCACCTTCGCGGAGTGAAGGCCGCCGAGCCGTTCCTTCACCAGCCGGTTGATGAGCGAGTAGTAGTGGACCGACGACTCCCAGCTCATGCCCCCGAGGAGGCCGATGGTCTTCATGGGGGGGATCTAGTCAGACCCCGCGCATGTCGCCGGCGCGGCACTGGTTCGGACCGCGGTTGGCGTCGGAGGTGAAGGTAGGCCGAGGGCCCGTTCAACGATGCTCGGCGTCGAGCCATTTCGATAGCGCTGCAAGGATATCTCGCCGATTGGCGCGGTAGATCTCCTCGACACGCTCAGGGCTCAGTTCGGCTGCCCAGTACTCGGGCTTGTTGTGCGTCTCCTCGAAGCCAAACCAGGGAAGCTCGGGGACGAGCTGAGCTCGCGTATCAAGCCACCCCTTCCGGTAGCTGTTGTACGTGAAGACGACCAGAGTCCTCTCCGCCCGGAGCCCGAGCTTCTTGGGTGTCTTCGGGAACGGCTTCACCCACACTCGTCTCTGGAGTGCCGCCTGGATGTCCTCGAAGGTGCGCCGGATGGCCGGCGGCACGCCGTTGCCCGCGGTGGTCCTGCGTTCCATGCGTTCTCCTCCGTCCTGTGCGTACCGATCGTGCGGTCCTGAAGTACGCTGAGTGTCATGCCGCCAATGACAGCCGCCAAGCCCATCGGAGTTGCGCCGAGTGATACGGCCCTGCTGCGCGACCCTACGCTCTCGAGCTACCGCGAGCAGCTCGTGGAGTATCTCTTCCTCTCCGAGCTGTTGCAGGACGCCTGGCTGCGCAGGCACCAACGGATCGACGTCCTGCGCGCCGACGTCGATGGTGCCGGGTACGACCTCGTCGCGGACTGCAATGGGATCGTGCGGCACATCCAGCTCAAGAGCTCCGTGGACGGCGGCTCGCGGCGTTCGCAGCACGTCCACACTGCGCTCGCTGGGCATCGATCCGGGTGCGTCGTCTGGGTCGTCCTGCAGAACGGGGAGCGCAACCGCCTCCAGCTCGGCTTCTTGACCTTCGGCGCCGGTCCGGGCGAGCCGCTCGGGAGCCTCGGCGCGTTCAAGGTGGCACGGCATGCGAAGGGCAACGCGCAGGGCGTGAAGGCGCCTCGGCCCGCGATCCGTGACGTGCCCCGGTCATCATTCGTCGAGAGGGCGGACGTCGCCGAGGTGTCGGACTGGCTCTTCGGTCCGGTACGAGGCTGAGCGCCGCACGTCACGCCGCGCTCCCCGCCGCCGACTTCCCGCTCACGGGACGCGGCTGTCCCGGCTCCGTCTCCCACACGTGCAGCCTGACGCGAAGGTCCGAGACCATGACGGCGGGGAGCTCCGGCGCCCGGAACGACTGCTCCTCGCCCTCGCTCGCGTCCTCCGCGTCTGCGTCGTCCGAGGTGACGTCGCCGCCCGTGAGCACCTCGAACACCTGCGCGCGGATCCGGAGCTCCTCGTACATCCGCTCGTCGTAGGTCCCTGCGAGGAAGGGAACGCCGACGTCGAGGAGGGGAGCGTGTCCGGCCGGCGCCAGATCGCGCTCCCGAAAGGTCTTGCTTCCGATCCGATCGATCCGGCCGGTGCGCTGCTCCAGGACGGCGGGGTTCCAGGCGAGGTCGTAGTGCACGACGTGCCTGCAATGCCGGTGGAGATCGATCCCCTCGGCGCCCACGGACGTGCAGACCAGGATCTCCGGCAGCAGGGGAGTGTTGAAACCCGCGAAGGCGCGCTCGCGGCCCTTGGTGTCGCCTCCTTTGACGAGGGTGACCGTGCGCTGGTCGCGAAGCTTGGTGGCATCGAGGAGCGTCGCCCGCGCCGAGCCTGGCTCGTCATGGCGGCCGCTCGCTGCGGCCAGGTCCTCGAGGAACACGTCCAGGCGGTGCGCCATGCTCTCGTGCTGCCCCGGGAGCGCATCCCACAGCTTCTCCACCAGCAGCTCACCCCACGCCTTCGCGTTCCGTTCGCTGCGGGAGGGGAGGAGACGCACGAGCACGGACTCCCGGAGGAGCGCGCGGCGGAGCGCTTCGATCACGCTCAGCCGCTGGGCCCAGTCGAGGTCGTCTGCGCCACGGGAGAGAGCCGCGAGGCGCTCGTGCAGCCGCCGTACGAGCGCCGCGTGCCGAGCCGGGACGGCAGACGGGGCCCCGCCGAACCACGCGCTGGGCCCCTCGGCCGGAATCGCGAAGACCGGCACGTCGCCGGCGCGACGCGCACGCATGGTCCTCTCGAGAAGCTTCTCGCCGAGAGCCCGCACCTCGTGGCGTGCAGGCTCCTCGACACGAACCGGGTAGCGCATGAGCACGCCGCGCAGCTCGACCTCCTCCGAGTGCTCCCCCTCGGCTGAGCCTTCGTCAGCGCGGGTGCGCACTCCGTAGGGCCACTCCACCCAGTCGGGATCGGCGATACGCTCGAGGAGGCGGGTCGCCGATCGAGACGGGCTGTGCCGGAGGAGACGGGCAGCGACGACGTGCTCGACGGCGCGCTGCAAGAAGACCCGATCGATCGTCTCGTCTCCGAGCGGGACCTCGTGGCGCAGGTAGACGCGCGCGAGGTGCTCGATGTCGCGCTCGTCCAGTCGAAGGTCTTCGTCCCTCCAGCTCGACTCCACGTCGTAGGCTGCTGGCGCCTGGGTGATCGACCAGAGGACGCGGTCGAGCACGATGGGCGCCAGGTCTCCGTCCCTCCGCGTGAGCCGCCCGCGGAGCACCTTGAAGGCTCCTTCGCCACCCAGGCACCGCTTGCGACGCTCATCGAGCTCGCGCGCCACGCGATCGGCGAGCACCTCGTGAAGGCGCTCGGCCGTGTTGGTGCGGAAGCAGAAGACGAGGGACTTCTCGCCGGCCCGCCAAGCCTCCAGGACTCGCTCGACCACCGCAGCGAACTTCGGGTGCTTGGGATCGTGCCGCCGATCCACGAGGTCGATCAGCAGCCCGAAGTGAGCCGCCGCGCCAGGGTGGCCGGCGAGCCACTTGGTCACCGCTGAACCCTCGGCGGACTCGAGGAGCGTGGAGTAGCAGCCGGTCAGGGCCGAGCCGAGCGAGGAGCGGCCGCGAGCGCCCTTGAGCTCGGAGACACAGCGCATGAGGAGGTAGTGGGGGAGCTCACCTTCGCCCGTCACGTTCATCCCGTTCGCAGCGTGGAGCACGTTCCGATCGGCTCGGCGTTCCGCGGCACCCGGGATCCCGTACTCCTCGCCGACGCGAACCACGCGGTGCTCCGTCTTGCGGCGATGGCGGACGACGAGCCGCCCCATCTCCGCCGAGAGGTCGGCGTTGTAGGCGTACAGCCGCAGCGCCTCGGCGAAGAAGGAGCGCACGGCCGGATCGAGCGCCTCCGTGACGCTCTCGACGATTCCGCGGACGCGTTCGGGGTCGAGCGCGCCCGCCCTGCGCCCGAGCGCGTCGAGACGGGCCCGCGCTGCGCGCAGGGGAGCGGACTCCCAGATGCCGGCGACCTGGTGCGCAGAGCCGGCCGGCAGCCTGGCCCAGGCCCGCGCGAAGCGCCGGCTGGAGTCGTCGGCCTTCTCCAGGACGGGGCTCAGCACCGTCTCCCGGTGCATCCGTAGACGCTCGCGCCGCTCTTGTGCGTCCCTTCGAGTCCCGCACGGCTCGAGCGACTCTCCGATGCGCAGGATCTCCAGCATCTCCGTCGGGCGGAGCTGGAACGGCGTCGCGGTCAGGAGGAGGGCCCGGCGGGTCCTCGACGCGAGGTGGTCGGCGAACATCCTGTAGCCGTTGGCGCCGAGCTCCGGGCCATTCTTCCAGTTGTGGGCTTCGTCCACGACCACGAGCGGGACGGGGCTCCGGAGCAGCTCCAGCAGCACCTCGCGGTAGAGGGCGTTGAGCTCGCGCTCGACCGCCGCGAACAGCTCGGCGCGGCCGCGGACGTACGGCTCGGAGATCTCGCGGCAGGTGGAGAGGAGGCGGGAGATGCGTGGCTCGTGCCCGTCTGCGGAGCCGCGGTCCAGGCGGTCGAGCGCGGCGACGACCTCGTCCCCCGTGCACGGGATCTCCTCCTCCTCCAGCTCGTCGAGGCTGGTCCGCCCGTTCCATCCCGCGGGCGCCCCCCGGAGCAGCCGGTCTCGACGGTCGTAGCCGAGGGCGTTGCCCCAGTAGCGGAACAGCGCGCCGAGCAGGAAGCGCCGCTTGGCGTCGTAGTTCCGGAGCTTCCGTTCTCCGAACACCGTCATGGGCGCGACCACCACCCGCGGCGCGTACTTTCCGGGCTTCCGGAGCGCGGTCACGAACTCGTCCAGCCGTTCGCACACCGGGGCGGCGCGGAACCAGCGCCGGGCCTCCGCGCGACCCTCGGGCAGCACGCATCGGCTCACGAACTCGGAGACCTCGCGGTGCCACTTCGCGAGGAGCGAGCCGTTCGGCGGACACAGGATGACGACCTTCTCGTAGCAGCCGTCGAGCTCCGCGGGCGCATCGCCCCTCGCCATCGCCTCGAACACGGAGTACGCGACCCCGAGGGCGACGAAGGTCTTGCCCATGCCCACCTCGTCGGCGAGGACCTGGAGCTCCCAGCGATCGTCCGGGTCCGGGTGGTACAGGCGGTGGAGGAGCGTCGCGACCGTCGCGCGTTGGCGCGCGGCGTCGGCCGGGTTCTTCATACGAGTCTTGTCGAGCCCCAGGTCGAAGGTCTCGCTGAGCGTGATCACGCAGGCTTCCTCCCTCGAAGGACGGTCCGCACGTACCGGCGGAACGCGCCGGCCTCGAGCTCGGCCGGATGGCGCGCCGCGAGCGTCGCCAGCATCCCCTCGATCTCGCTGCGCGCCGCCTCGGCGTGTGCTCGCCACTCGGGCGCTGCGAGCTCGGCGCTGGCCGCCTGCTTCAGGCAGGCGGCGATCTCCGCGAGCTGGAATCCCGCCGCCGTCGGCGTCCTCTCCCCGGCGGCCGCGGCCTCCTTCACGTGTCGAGCCAGCGCCAGCGGGCTCACCGGCCCGGTCAGGGCGGCGCGCATGCCCGCTTCCGTGGTCGTGGCGGCAGCACGGAGGTCCGCGCGGATCCCCTGCAGCGCCTCCACGAACTCGCGGACGAGGTACGACTGGATCTTCGACGTGTCTACCCGTTGCTCGACGCCCGACACGGCGACCGTCGAGCCATCCTCCTCGCTCCAGTCCGCCGGCGGGGGATACAGCTCGGCCAGGGTCACGCGTCCCTGGTAGTACGCGAGCAGCATCCGTTCATCGGGTCTGCCACCTCCGGGGACCACCGGGAGCTCGGCGCGAGCGGCGAGCTCCACGTTGACCGGGTACTCCACAGGCTCCTGCGAGGCCCACCAGCTCACCTGGACGCGAGGATCCACGAGGAGCCCCTTGAGCGTCTCGGAGTCGAGGTTCGCGACGAGCCTGGCCGGACTCTCCGGCGTTCCCGAGAGGAGCACGCGCTCGGACGAGCCATCGCGCAGCGTGAACTCGCCGCCCACGGCTGCCCGTTCCGTGCGCACCACCAGCTCGAGCCGATCCGCGCTCGTGGGCGAGACGGCGAGCGTCACGTCCCGCAGGAAGGTGGGGACGGACGGCTCCGGCTCCGACTCGAGCTGCACCGCAGGGAGCGGAGTGGAAGCGGTGAGCTCCACGGCATCACCGACGGTCGGAGGTACGAGCGCCTTGCTCAACACGCCGCCGCGGCGAAACAGGCACACGCCGGCCTCGATGTTGCCGCGCGTCGCGAACCCCCACCCAGGGCGCGAGAAGTTGGCCGAGCCCGCGTAGGCGAGTGCGCCGCTCACGCACTGCAGCACGACCACCTTTGCGTGCAGGCTGCGCCGCTTCACGACCTCCGTGAAGGCGGGCTCCTCGCGCGGGAGCGGGTCGATCGCGTGCGCGAAAGCTCGAGCGCCGATGCCGGCCGGGTCGAAGCCGCCGAGCGGCGGCAGGAGGGGGCGGAACTCGCCGGGCGTCGACGGCTCCGCCTCGACGTAGAGGTCGATCCGAGGGTGCTCGGCGCTCGCGCCGCGGTCCCGCAGGGCACGCAGGAGCATCGTCAACGGTCCGTCGCTGCCCTCCTCGGACCAGAACGGCGAGACGATCGAGATCCGCTCGACGCGCTCGCCGGCAGGGAGTGCATCGATGACCCGCCTCCAGAGCGCGTCACCTCCGCCGCTCCAGAGCACCGCGTCGCCGCCGGGGCGCGGAGAGGAAGCCCAGGTCGTCAGCCTGGCCTCGGCCACCGCGACGACCTTGGCCGCCGCCGCCGACCACCACGGCGCCAGCCTCTCGGGCAGCTCCGAGAGCGCGTCGCGAACCACCGCGGCGACCTCGGGCGTCTCGGCGGTCGCCACGAGGGGCAGCGCCACCTCCCGGTTCTCCCGGTACCCGGCCTGCGTCAGGTTCGCGCTGGCCACCTGGAGCCGCACCGCATGCTCGTGGACCACGAGGAGGAGCTTCGCGTGCAGCAGCTCGCCGCCGCTCCCGATCGCGGGCCGGACGTCCAGGCGCAGCGACCGGGGCCGCCCTCGGTAACGGCGCTGATCCACGAGGACGCAGCAAGCTTCCAGCTTCGCGAGCGCGTTCTCGAGCGCGAGGCGACCCGCCCAGCTCCGGTCGCTCCAGGCGCCCAGTCCGAGGAGCGCGGGGAGGAACTCGGACTCGAAGAACTGAGGGTCGAACTCGTAGGTGGTGGCGAGCAGGCCGATGGGCCGGCCCAGCTCCGGCCCGGGTGCGAGACGGTCCAGCAGGCGTCGGCGGCCGAAGTCGGTCCCGCTCATCGCGCGCCTCCGCCCGCCCCGGCGAGCGCATCCGCCGCCGCGGTTCGGAACTCGTGAGGACGGATGTCGTCGGGCGTGGTCGGTTCGCCGTGGACCTCGGAGCCGCGCGCCAGGGTCAGGCACACGTGGCTCCCCTGCACCTCGATCCAGGGCAGCTTCCTCTGGCCGCGGTCGAACTTGCCGCGCTGAACGTCGGCATGGCGGGCGAGCACGGCCGCCGTGACGTCTGCGCCCTCCGACGAGCACCCCTTCACACCCTGGAGGAACGCCAGCGCATCCTGCATCCGCGGCAACCCCTGGCGGAAGCCGGGAGCCGTCGCGCTCGCGAGGGCCTGCTCCAGCCGGGAGACGGCCTCTCGAAGCTCGGCGGACACGCCGCGCAGGATCGAGTCGGCGGCCAGCTCCGCGCGGGGTACTGCGCCGCTCGCGCTGCACATCCATCGGACGCGTTCGAAGAGGAGCAGCGAAGCTCGGTAGCAGGCCTCGAAGGGCAAGATGACCGCGATCGCTTCAGCCAGCTCCGCGTCCCTGCCGCGGAGCGCCCTCTCGATGCGGGCGAGCCGAGCGAGCTCCTGTTCTCCCTTCTTCGGCGGCCGCTCCTCGAGCGCCGCGGTCATCCGGGCGCGCACCGGGTCCTGCCGGAGCGCACGCCCGAGGACGCGAGCTTCCTCGGGGCCAGGCGCGGCAGCGAGCCCAGCCCTCGTGCCCCACTCGCGCAGGGGAGCCAGGCCGACCTCGCGGTCGCCGTCGCGCGCCGCGTCCTTCACGGCCTTGGGGATGTGAGTCTCGTCCAGGAAGGCGAGGCCGAGGCGCTCCCCGTGGTCGCCGGTGAGCCCGAGCGTGGAGCGGTCGACGAGCTTCATCCCGTCGGCCACGTTGCCGTAGATGCCGAGCACGCCGTACTGGACCTGCCGCCCGAGGAGCTGGAACTCGCAACCCGTGGCCCGCGCGCCACCGCGCGCGAGCGCGTCGCGCTGCGCCTCCGCGTATCGGACCCCCCGCACACCGAGCGGGCTCTCCCCCTCGGGCGCCGAGAGGACGTTGGCCAGCGCCCACAGCCGTTCGAGGCGCAGCACGGCTTGCTGGCGCGCCGCGACCTCGCTGCGGGAGGGCGTGTTCGATAGGGGGCCCAGCAGCGCACCGCCGCAGAGGAGCCCGAAGTACCTCGGCTGGCGCGCGACGTTGGTGAGGCCCGGCAGGATCTGGTCGGCGAGGAAGTTGTAGCCGCGGTCGAAGCCGAGCGGATCGACGCTCGTCCCCGGGAGATCGGACGGGTCGTACGCCGTGAGGAAGGGAAGGAACGGGTCGTCGGTTCGAGCCGCTGCCGCACGGGCCATCGAGTCCCCCAGCGCACCGGCACCTCGAGAAGGAAGGTTGCGGTGGCGCGCGATGCGTTCGTGGGACGGACGGTAACACCGGACGCAGAGTCAACGGGTACCGTGGACGGAGGACAGCCGAAGGGCTCAGGTCCGAACCCCTGCGTCGGCACCGCCCTGGTGGTACACTCCGCGGCTGTTCCACAGGGCCGGCGACGAGCCCGGCCTCGAGGGGCGACGTGGCCACAACGCAGCGCGATATCGAGGCTTTCTACAGGTCGGGGATCTGCTGCATGCGCGCGCTCGAGGAGGCAGGCGCTCGGCGGCCGGCGTTCGGGCCGGAGCCGGATGCGCGCTGGGCGGCGTTCAGGGGCGAGCTGCTCGACGGCGACCGGTTCGATCTGGTGTTTCGCGACGCGGCGGCGACCGCTCCGCTCGCGTTCTCGCCGCACGCCGTGTTCGACCTCGAAGGGCTCGCCGCGGATGATCCGTTCGGTCCGGAGTGGACGGGCCCGAGCTCCGCGCTGGCGGTGACGCTCACGCGCGACGTGGCTGCGGGGCCGGCTGCTCCGACCGACGCCGCTGCGGCGCTCCGGCGGGCCGCGGAGCTCTGGTCGCTCGGCCTCCACCCGCCGGCGCCGGACCGGACCGCGGAGCTGACGGCCCGGTCGCGGATCGTGGCGGCCGGCGCGGGCGCGGTGCTCGCGCTGTTCGAGCGGTTCCGCGAGGGCCGCGGCCTCGATCTCGCCGAGCAGGTGCTGCTCGTCACGTCCTCTCCCGCGGAGCGGCAGCTCCTGGGCATCGCCGCGGTCCTGCTGCACACCGCCGGGACGCCGCGCGTGGTCGCCCCCGACGCGACCCCGGACGCCGCCCGGGCGCTCGGGTTCGCGCATGCCACGGCCATTCTCGTCTCGGACGACGCGGACCCGGCGGATCGGGCAGAGGCGGAGCGGCTGGGCCGGGAGCTGGGGGCCTGACCGATGCTCGGGCCGGATCGCATCCTCCTGGAAGGGGAGTCGCCTCACCCGCACGAACGGGAGGCGATGAAGCTCATCAAGGGCGCGTTGCCGGGGACCGACCCCTACCTCGCCGCGCTCCTCGTCGATCACCACGCGCCGAGCGGCAAGGTCCTCCAGATCGACGCGCTGATCCTCGGCTACCACGCGCTCTACCTCGTGGAGGTGAAGAGCCACGTCGGCAGGCTCGAGGGCGATCACGCGGACTGGCGGATCACGTTCCCCGACGGCCGGCGGACGGTGATGGACAACCCGCTCCCGATCCAGAAGGCCCGGGAGCTGGCGAGCGTGCTCCGGCGCCGGATCCAGGACTGTCCCTGGGTGCAGGAGGTCGTTCTCCTCTCCGATCCCTCGCTCGACGTCCGGCTCTCCGAGCAGGGGTGGACGGGCGTTCTCACGGCCAAGACCTTCGCCCGCGGGATCACTCATGGTGAGATCCCGGGCTGCGAGGAGCCGCTCAGGCGGCGGCTCGTCAACCGCCGGACGATGCGCGCCGTGGCCGAGGTGCTCCGGGTGAAGGAGCTGTTCACCCCCACGAAGCCGGGGCTCCGGTGGGGCGACTTCGTCCTGCGCAGGGTGGTCGAGGAAGGCGCCGCGCACCAGGACTGGCTCGCGGAGCACGAGTCCAACCGGGCGATGAAGCGCCGCGTGCGCGTCTACCCGATCCCGCCCTCCTCGACGCCCGAGCGCCGCGACCAGCTCCGCCGCGCCGCGGACCGCGAGGGCCGGCTCCTCCACTTCCTCGAGCATCGCGGCGTGCTCCGCGCGCTCGACTACCAGCCGCAGGGGCCCACCGGCGCGCCGGCGGTCTCCTTCGACGCGTTCGAGGGGGCGGAGCCGCTGGACGCGTTCGTGCGGCGGAACCCGGGCCTCTCCTTCTCCGACAAGGTCGCGATCGTCGAGGGCATCGCCGAGGCGCTCGCATACTGCCACGGCAAGAAGGTCTTCCACCGCGCGCTCCACCCCGGGGCGGTCCTCGTCCGCAGGCGCGAGGACGGCACCCCGGAGACGAAGCTGTACGACTTCCAGCTCGCCACCCGCGCCGACACGAGCATCGGGACGGTCCACGTCACCGCGTTCACGACGGACCGCGCGCTCCTCTACCGCGCGCCCGAGGCGCTCGAGAAGCCGGAGCGGGCGGGCACGCCGGTGGCCGAGGTCTTCTCGCTCGGCGCCGTCGCCTACTTCGTCCTGACCGGCCGGGCGCCGGGGACGACCATCCAGGATCGCAACCTGGCGCTCGGCGAGGGCGGCCTCTCCATCGCCGCCGCGAGCGACGCGCTCGCCGGCCACCCGGACGCGGCGGACGTGATGAGCCTGGACCAGGTCGTGGGGCTCGCCACGGAGAGGTCGGCCGTGGCCCGGGCCGACGACGTGCGCGACTGGCTCAACCTCTTCCTCGAGGCGGCCTCGCGCCCGGCCGAGCCGGCGAAGGCCGCGGAGGTGGACCCGCTCCAGGCGCAGAAGGGCGACGTGCTGGCAGGCGACCTGGAGGTCCTCGCGATCCTCGGGACCGGCTCCACCGCGCGTGCCCTCCGCGTGAAGCGCGCCGACCAGGTCTTCGCGCTGAAGGTGCCGCTCTCGCCCGAGCTCGAGCCCAGGCTCGCGGCGGAGGCCGAGGCGCTCCGGAGGGCGGAGAGCGACCGCATCGTCTCCCTGGAGGGCGAGCCCGAGCTGGCGGGCCGCCGCTGCCTCCTCCTCGGCTACGCGGGCGAGACGCTCGCGGCCCTGCTCGCGCGCGAGGGGCCGCCCAGCCTCGACTACGCCCGGCGCTGGGGGGAGGACCTCCTGCTCGCGCTGGGCGAGCTGGAGGAGCGCGGGATCCTCCACCGCGACGTGAAG
The DNA here is from genome assembly GCA_023411405.1 of Pseudomonadota bacterium. Classification (GTDB taxonomy): domain Bacteria; phylum Myxococcota; class Myxococcia; order Myxococcales; family Anaeromyxobacteraceae; genus Anaeromyxobacter. The sequence continues at coordinate 18,658 of JAEYOU010000447.1, forward strand.
CCCGCCAACCTGGGGGTCCTCGCGGGCGAGTCCAAGAAGGCGCGCCACCTGTTCCTCTTCGACTTCTCGCTCGCCGGGACCGACCCCGCCCGGATCGAGCTGGGCACGCCTGCCTACCGCGATCCGTTCCTGGCCGTCCGCCCGGGCGCGCGCTGGGACTTCGCGTCCGATCGCTACTCCGCCGCGGTGACGCTCCACGAGATGCTCACCGGCGTCCTCCCGCGCTACGGCACGGGCGAGAGCGCCGCCGTAGCGACCGACGCCCCGGTGACCGTGGCGGCGGAGCGGTTCGACGCCTCGATCCGGGATCGGCTCGTGGCGTTCTTCGCGAAGGCGCTCGATCGCGAGGTCGAGCGCCGCCACGCGAGCGCGGAGGAGATGCGGACGCAGTGGGTGGCGTCCTTCGCGCCCGCGCCCATCCGCGCCGAGGAGGCCGGGCCGGCGCTGGACGACGCCGCGCTGGCGGCGCTTCCGCTCGACGCCTCCGTGGCCTCGCTCCCGCTCACGCCCGCGGCCAAGAACGCGCTCGATCGCTCCGGGGTCGTCCGGGTCCGCGAGCTGGTCGAGCTGCCCCGCAACCAGCTCTCCTCGGTGCGCGGCGTGGGGCGGGCCACCGTCCGCGAGATCCTCGCCTTCGTGGAGCGGCTCCGGGCGGTGCGGACCGTCGATGAGCCGCAGCCGTCGCCCTTCTGGCCCGGGTACCGCGGCGCGGACGGCGGGCTCGAGGGCGCCGTGACGCCCGCTGCCGCGCTCGCGCTCGAGGACGCCGGGCTCGATCGGTTGCGGGCGGTCGCCGCCGCCTCGAAGGAGCGCGTCGAGCGGATCCTCGCCCCGTTCACCGGCGCGAAGGAGGCGGTCGCCGCGCACCTCGAGGCCCAGCAGCACCAGGCCACGGGCGTGCCGGCCACGGTCGAAGGCTTCCTCGACCTCTTCCTCCCCGCGAAGAAGACCGAGAAGAAGGGCGGCACCTGGGCGAAGCACGTCCGGGCGTTCTACGGGCTCGACGTGCTCCCGGGCGCCACGTCCGGCGATGCGCGGAGCATCGCCGAGGTGCTCGGGGTGACGCGCGCGGCCATCTACGTCTCGCTCGGGCGCGCCCGGGAGAAGTGGGCGGAGAAGCCGGAGCAGCTCCACGCCATCCAGACGCTCGTCGGCTCGGCGCTCGAGCGCCTCGGGGGCGCCGCGCCGCTCGGGAAGCTCGCCGGGGCCGTCGGTGCATCGCTGCCGCACGAGGCGGGGCAGGAGACCGCCGCCGGTGCACGCGAGCGCGTCGAGGCGCTGATCCGGATCTGCGCGGAGACGGCGGGTGCGGGTGAGCCTGGCCCTGCGCCAGTCTCCTCCGCTCGCCCTGAGCCTGTCGAAGGGCGAGACGGTGCCGAGCGCTCCGCTCGTGGTGGCGAAGGCCGTAACGACGCCGAGCGTTCCGCTCGCCCTGAGCTTGTCGAAGGGCGAGCGGCGAGTGGACCCATCGCCAAGTCCCTCGTCCTCGAACGCGTCAACTCCACGCCCTGGGCCGGCACCACCCCCGCCCATCTCCAGGCCGTCCGCGCCCTCGGCATGGCCGCCTCCGACCTCGCCGGCCGCGATCCGCTGGCCTCCTCCGAAGAGGTCGAGCGGCGCCTCTCCGAGATCGCAGCCGGCTCGGACTTCGCCGCGTTCCCCCCCGAGCGGCTCATCGCGCTCGCCGCCGAGGCGAGCGAGACCGCCGCCCGGAGCGCGCGCCTCGAGCTGTACCCCCGGGGCATGGCAGCGGCGCGCGCGCTCCGGCTGTGCGCCGGCGCCATCGGACCCGACATCGGCGAGGACGAGGTCCGCCGCCTCGTCGAGACCCGCTACCCCGAGGCGGAGAAGCTCCCGGACCACTCGGGCCTCGTCCCGCTTCTCGCCGCGCTGAAGCTGGGATGGGACCCCGACCGCGGCCGGTTCGTCCGGGCCGAACTCGCCCAGCCGCCCTCGCGCACGGAGGCGCTCTCGCCACGCCGGCGGACCGTGCTGCCCCCGACGCGGCGCGAGCGCTCGCCCGAGGATCTCGAGTTCGAGGACTTCGACCAGACGATCAAGCTCGCCGTGGAGCGGCGGATGTTCAAGGTGCTCGACGTCAACCGCGCCCACGCCGAGGACGCGGCCGACCAGCTCGAGAAGCGCCTCGGGGTCCGGCCGCGTTCGCTCGAGCGGGAGCTGCTCGACGCCGCCTGGCAGGAGATGAAGGACCTGGGCATCGAGGAGCAAGCCGTCCTCGAGGCGGACCGGGACGGCCCCCAGGGCCCGGCCTGGCTCAACCTCACCCAGCTCATGCGCCGCGCGGCGGACCGTGTCGCGCCGAGCATCCTGGAGGACCAGGGCCCGGTGGTGCTCAAGGATCCGGGGGTCCTCGCCCGGTACAAGCTCGACGGCCTCGTCGCCGCGCTGGTCCGGGCGGCCCAGGACGACCGCGCTCCGGCGATCCTCCTCTTGAACCCCGTCGTGGCTGCGCAGGGCCCGCAGCCCATCGACGCGGTCACCGAGCCGTTGCCCATCCCGACGACCGCCCCGGCCCAGCGGCTCGCGGTCCCGGCAAGCTGGATCAAGGGCCGCAGAGGTGACTCGTGAGCAGGGGCGCGAAGAAGGAGAAGTCGCTGACCGACGTGCTCGGAGCGTTCCTGGCGAAGCAGCTCCTCCCCGACCTCCGCGCGTGCGCGAAGGCGGCCAACGTCGAGGCGGCGCTCCGCCACCGCTGGGAGCACGAGCGGGCCGAGGAGCGGACGGCGGAGGCGTTCGAGCCGTGGGTGGACCAGACCGTCGAGCAGGTCGGGGCGGCGTGGATCCTCTCCTGCGTCTTCGTGCGGACGCTGGAGGATCGCGGCCTTCTCCCGCGCCGGCGGCTCGCAGGCGAGGGCGCCGAGGACTCCGAGCACTACTTCTACGAGCTCGCGCCCTCGCTCAACGCGCGCGACTACCTGCTCACGGTGTTCCGGGAGGTCTCGCGCTTCCCGGGCGCCGAGGAGCTGCTCGGTCCGAAGAGCAACCCGGCCTGGCGGCTCGGGCCGTCCGCGCCGATTGCGCAGGCGCTCCTCGCCGAGCTGCGGGAGCTCACCGCCGAGAAGAAGCTCAAGTGGGACTTCTCCGGCGCCGATACCCGGTTCCTCGGGGACCTGTACCAGGACCTCTCCGCGAGCGTGCGCGAGCGGTACGCGCTCCTCCAGACGCCGGAGTTCGTGGAGCGGTTCATCCTGAAGCTCACGCTCGATCCCGCGATCGAGGAGTTCGGGCTCGAGGAGGTCCGGCTCATCGACCCGACCTGCGGCTCGGGGCACTTCCTGCTCGGGGCGTACGACAAGCTGTTCGAGGCGCGCACGGCCGCGAAGCCCGGTGTGGACCGGCGGCAGCACGCGCTCGATGCGCTGGCGCAGGTGTACGGCGTGGACATCAACCCGTACGCGGTGGCGATCGCGCGGTTCCGGCTGACGCTCTCGTACCTCGAGAAGGCCGGGATCGAGAAGCTCGCGCAGGCGCCGAAGCTGCCGCTCAATCTCGTGGTCGCCGACTCGCTCCTCTACGGCGCGCGCGGCGTGACGATGGAGCTGTCGGAGCGGGCGACGTCGAAGAAGGAGTGGGGCGACGCGCTCTTCACGCTCGAGGAGCCGGACCGGGCGCTGGAGGTGCTGTCGCGCGGGTATCACGCTGTCGTGGGGAACCCGCCGTACATCACGTGCAAGGACGCGAAGCTGCGGGACCGGTACCGGAGGCTCTACGTCGCCTGCCATCGCGAGTACGCACTCGCGGCGCCGTTCACGGAGCGATTCTTCCAGCTCGCGGTGGCGAGCGGCTTCGTGGGCATGATCAACGCCAACAGCTTCATGAAGCGGGAGTTCGGGAAGAAGCTGATCGAACAGGTGCTCTCGAAGCTCGACCTCACGGACGTGATTGACACGTCCGGCGCGTACATCCCCGGGCACGGCACGCCGACCGTCATCCTCGCCGGACGTAATCGCGCGCCCGAGGGGGACAACGTCGCTGCGGTCCTTGGCAAGCGGGGGGAGCCGCAGACGCCCGATGACCCGGAGCAAGGCAAGGTGTGGTCGACGATTTCTGGGCACGCGCGCGACATCGGGGTGGAAAACGAATACGTGTCCGTCGCTTGCCTGGAGCGCTCCACGTTGGCGAAGCACCCGTGGTCGCTCGGGGGTGGCGGTGCGGCCGAGCTGAAAGACCATTTGGAGACCCGAGCGAAGAAACGGCTCTGCGACCTTGTCGATGTGATTGGGTTCGGTGCAATCACGCGAGAAGATGAGGTGTTCGAGATTCCGCTCGGTGGCGCAAGCCGCTGGGCTCTTCCGAACGAGGCTGTGGCCGAGTACGGGTACGGTGAGGCCATTCGCGACTGGGCATGCACCCACGATCGCGACGTGTTATTCCCATATTCGCAAGCAGGAACGCTTCCTCTCGAGAAGCTGGGTTGGTACGGCAAGCTGACGTGGCTGTATCGTGCCCAGCTCTGGGGAAGGGTCGGCAAGGGCTTCAAGACAAAACGGGATTCGGGTGGCGAGTACTACGAGTATTCGATGTTCTACCCGGATCGCCACTTCACCCCGTTCAAGATCACCTTCGCCTTCGTCGCCACCCACAACCACTTCGTCCTCGACCGCGGCGGGAAGGTGTTCAACCGCTCTGCGCCCATCATCAAGCTCCCCGAGGGCGCGACCGAGGAGGACCACCTCGCGCTGCTCGGGTATCTGAACAGCTCGACGGCGTGCTTCTGGATGAAGCAGACGTTCTTCGACAAGGGAAACCGCGGCGAAGGCGGAGGCGTCACCGCCGAGAAGTGGGAGAAGTTCTTCGAGTTCGACGGGACCAAGCTTCAGGCGCTCCCGATATTCGAGGTGTCGCCGCGTGCGAGGCAACTGTCGAAACTACTCGACGAAGCCGGGCGCCGGTGGCAGACCACCGCGCCGGAGTGCGTCCTCACTCCCGACGTGGAGCCGGGAGTCGTGCTGGTCGAGCTGGATACGGCGCGACGGGAGCGCGACCTACTCGAAGGACAGATCCGCTGGCTGCAAGAGGAACTCGACTGGGAGATCTACGCCACGTGTGGTCTCCCTAACGTTAGAGCACGGCAGGTCCCCGACTCCCTGGGTCACGTGCCCGTTCGGCCGAAGGGGACGAGACCCTCCGATCGGCTCTATGCCAAGCAGGTTCAGGACGGGACGGAGACGCCGCGGTTCTTTCATCTCGCCGGGATGCCCACGGCAGAGGAGATCCTTCGGCTGGCCGTTGATCCTCTCGATGAGCAGCGGTTGGCGCTCATCTCGGGCTCGCACGAGCTTCAGCTCATCGAGGTGCCCGCGTACAAACGGACATATCGAGAGGGCCACCGGGCGTGGGACGCGGTGCCTGCGATCCACGAGTGGGCGCGCGCCCGAGTCGAGGCGATCGTATCGGTCCGGCCTCCAACCGCTGGGCCGAGCTCATTGAAGAGTCTCGTCAACGAGGCCATGAGGGATTTCAACCCGTTGCTTGTTGGGATCATCAGCGGAGCAGACCTTTCCGGCCTCGACGAGCTGGTGCCCGGTGCGGCGGTTCCTTACTTGGCTCCGCTGCGCTTAACCGACGCTGGCCAGGCCAAGCGCGCCCACTGGGAGCACACCTGGGACCTCCAACGCCGAGAAGACGCCGGCGAGAAGGTCGAGATCCCGGTCCCCCCCAAGTACGACCAGAAGGACTATCGCGACCCAATCTACTGGCGCCTCCGCGGCAAGCTCGACGTGCCGAAGGAGCGGTTCATCTCGTATCCGGGAGCCGAGCGGGACGACGACAAGAGCCCGCTCATCGGCTGGGCGGGGTGGGATCATCTCCAGCGCGCCCAGGCGCTCGCGGCGCTCTACCAGGAGCGGAAGAACCAGGACGGCTGGGAGAAGGAGCGGCTCATGCCGCTCCTCGCGGGGCTGCTGGAGCTCGTGCCGTGGCTGAAGCAGTGGCACAACGAGCCGAGCGAGGATCCGGCGAAGGACAGGGCGGGGGATGCCTACGCGGCGTTCGTGGAGACGGAGGCGCTGGGGTTCGGGTGGACGCTCGCGGATCTCAGGGGGTGGAGGCCGGAGGAGCGGAGGAGGGGGAGGAGGCGCGGTACCGCTCGCCCTTCGACAGGCTCAGGGCGAGCGGGAAAGCGGGACGCGGCTGGGTCTGGTGCATCCCTCGGCCTTCGACAGGCTCAGGCCGAGCGGGGGAGCATCGAGGATGGCGGGGACGATGGTGCGCTCGTTTCTCCGGTGAGCCTGTCGAAGGCTCAGGGCGAGCGGGGAGTGGGACGGAGTGGCGCCAAGAAGGGCAAGGCAGTGCTGAAGACGGATTGCCCCGGTGAAAGTCCCGCGCCGAAGCCCCGGAAGCCCCGGCGCAAGAAGGCGAAGTCGGAGGAGACGGCGGAATGATGCTGCGCGACATCCTGGACCTCCCGACGGAGGTCAAGAAGAGCGACTTCGTCATCCGCCTGGCCGAGGACGTGGCGCGGCCGGAGGCGCTGCTCGACCGCTACGCCATCACCGACGACCTGGTCCACGCCTTCGACAAGTCGCTCGCGCTGGCCGGGTCGGCGCTGCGCGAGCGGCGGTCCACGGCGGCGTACGTCCACGGCTCGTTCGGCTCGGGGAAGAGCCAGTTCATGGGCGTGCTCTCGCTCTTGCTCGCGAACCACCCTGCGGCCTGGAACCAGCCCAAGCTCCACTCGCTGTTCGTGAAGCACGACTGGGTCAAGCAGCGGAAGGTGCTGCGGCTCCACTTCCACATGATCGGGGCCGAGTCGTTCGAGGACAAGGTCTTCCCGGCCTACCTCGAGTACGTGGCCGAGCATCACAAGGACGCGCCGGTGCCCGCGCTCTTCGCGGACGCAAAGCTGTTCGACGGGGCCGAGGCCATCCGGAAGTCGCTCGGCGACGAACAGTTCTTCACGGGGATGAACGCCGGCCAGGCCGGCAAGTCGGGATGGGGCAAGCTCGGTGCGGCGGGCGTGTGGGACCCGAAGACGTTCGAGGCGGCGCGGCGGAGCGCCGACCCGTCGGAGCGGGAGCGGCTCGCGGGCGCCCTCGCCAGGACACCGTGGCTCCAGGGCATCGCCTCGTCCGGCAACTGGAGGGGGTTCGACGAGGGGCTCGCCGTCCTCTCGCGCCACGCGGCGAGCCTGGGGTACGACGGGATCGCTTTCTTCCTCGACGAGCTGGTCCTGTGGCTCGCGAGCCGCGCGAGCGACCGCGCCTGGCTCAACGCGGAGGCGCCGAAGATCGTCAAGCTGGTCGAGGCGCAGGACGCCGCCCGGCCGATCCCGCTCGTCTCCTACGTCGCCCGGCAGCGCGACATCGCGGAGTTGGTCGGCGAGCAGTTCGCCGGCGCCGACGCCATCGCGCTCCGCGACTCGCTCAGGTACTGGGAGGGGCGGCTCGACGTCGTGCCGCTCGAGGACCGGAACCTCCCCGCGATCGTGAAGGAGAAGGTGGTCCGCCCGCGAGACGCCGCGGCGAGCACCGCGCTCGACGACGCGTTCGACCGGATGCGGAAGGGGCTGGGGAACGCCTGGGGCACGCTCCTCGGCGAGAGCTGGACGGAGAAGGACTTCCGGAACCTCTACCCGTTCACCCCGGCGCTGGTCGAGGCGCTGGTCGCGCTCTCGCACTACCTCCAGCGCGAGCGGACCGCGCTCAAGGTGCTGATGGAGCTGCTCGTCCATCACCTGCGCGACTTCCAGATGGGCCAGGTGGTCCCGGTCGGCGACCTCTGGGACGTCCTCGCCGGCGGCGAGGAGCCGATGGACGGGGTGATGCGCGAGCGGTTCGCCGCCGCCAAGCGGCTGTACCAGAACGAGCTGCTCCCGGTCCTCCAGACGCAGAACGGCACGACCACGCCCGAGCGGTGCCAGCGGCTCCGCGACGCGCACCCGGTCTTCCTCGGCTGCTCGGGCTGCCCCGAGGGCCGCTGCCGGACCGACAACCGGCTCGTGAAGACGCTGCTCCTGGGCGCGCTCGTGCCTCAGGTTCCGGTCCTCCACAATCTCTCCGTGACCCGGCTGGTCCAGCTCAACCACGGGACGCTCCGCGCCGCCATCCCCGGTGCCGAGGCGAACCTCGCACTCGCTCGCCTGCGCGAGTGGGCGAGCCAGGTCTCGAAGCTCCGCGTCGAGGAGGGCGCCGATCCGCGCGTCCAGGTCGAGCTGGAGGGCATCGACCTCCGGCCGATGATCGACGCCTGCCGGGGCGAGAACCGGGCCGGGGCGCGGCGGCGGAAGGTGCTCCAGCTCCTGTACCAGGAGATGGGGATCGCGAAGGGCGAGCGGGGCGAGACGGTCGCGGCCGAGATCGCGCACCAGGTCGACTGGCGCGGCACCACCCGGTACGGGTCGATCTACTACGGCAACGTCCGGGAGATGGAGGAGGCGCAGTTCATCGCGCGCGAGGAGCACGACTTCCGGATCGTCCTCGATTACCCGTTCGACGAGGGGCTCCACGGCCCGTCCGAGGACGAGCGGCGGGTACACGAGGTGGTCGCGTCCGGCCGGAACCCGCCCACGCTGGTCTGGCTGCCCAGCTTCTTCGGCGAGAACCTCCAGCGCGACGTCGGCGAGCTGGTGATCATCGACCACCTCCTGGACGACGGCGGCGTGCGCCCGTTCATCGAGAACCTCCGGCCCGAGGACCAGCAGCGGGCGCGGGCGCAGCTCGAGAGCCTGCGCTCGCAGAAGAGCACGCGCGTGCGGCGCGGCCTGCTCGCCGCGTACGGGCTCAAGAGCGACGAGGGCGAGCTGGATCCCTCCCGCAAGATCGACCGGCACTTCCACCTGCTCCGGCCGGGGGCGCCGCTCGGCGGCCTCCCCGCTCCGGACCTCGCGCGCGGGCTCACCGCCGCCATCCACCACGTCCTCGGCCAGCGCTATCCGCGGCACCCGGACTACCTGGACAAGGTCACGCGCGGCCGGCTGGAGAAGGCGCTCCGCCCGTTCGGCGCGCTCGTCGAGAGCGAGCTGGGCCGCATGAACCTCGACGAGGCCGACCGCCCGTTCCTCGTCATCGCCCACAAGCTCGGGTTCGCGAAGGTGAACGAGGAGGACCGGACCGCCGTCCTGCGGAAGGAGCGGTTCCTCGAGGTCGCGAACCGGCTCCGGGCGGAGAATCGGCCCGAGCCCACGGTCGAGCAGGTGGCGCACCTGTTCGACGAGACGGACGACTGGGGGCTCACGCCGGAGCTGGCCGACTACGCGGTGATCTGCTTCGCGATGGTCGAGAACCGGCTCATCCAGGACGAGGCCGGGCGCTCGGCCGACCTCGTCCCCGGGAAGCTGCCGCGCGACGCCCGGGTCGTCTCGGTCGAGATGCCGAGCGAGACGGCCTGGCAGCGGGCGATCGACCTCGCCGGTCACGTCTTCGGGACCGGGCTCGGCGGGAAGGCGCGGACGCCCGCGAACCTGGCCAAGCTCGTCGAGGACGTCCGGGCGAAGCAGAAGAAGGCGCTCGCCGACGGTGCGGACCGGATCGCGGCCGTGCTCGGACGGCGATCGCAGTGGCTGGCCGCCGGCGCGCCCCGGCTCGCCACCGCCGAGCGCGCGGCCGAGCTGCTCGGCGCGGTCGCGACCGGCGATCGCGTGGAGCTCGTGGAGGCGCTGGCAAACGCGAACCTCGACAGGTCCTCGCCGAGCGCCCTCGGCAGGCACATGGGCACCGCGGCGGACACCTGCCGCGCGCTCGAGGACGACCTGACCTTCAACGTCTTCGATCAGCTCGCGACCCACGGCGCGCCGGAGGCTGCGGCGGTGCTCGAGGAGGTGCGCAAGGCGATGCAGGCCGACGCGCTGCACGTGGCGTTGCCGGCGAAGCTGCGCGAGCTGGGGCTGCGGGCGCAGGCGATCCTGAAGCCGAAGCCCGACGGGCCGAAGCAGGTCGAGGTGGTTGCGCGGGGCCAGTGCGTGAAGCTCGAGGAGCTGGATCGGCATCGCGTCCAGATGGAGGCCGAGCTCCGGAGCGCTGGCCCAGGCGCAAGGCTCGTCGTGGACTGGAGAGTGGAGCGGGAGAAGAAGTGACCCCTTTCGTCCCCACCCTGGGCCGGCGCGACGTGGAGGGCGAGCTGGAGCTCGTCCACGCCGTGCCGCACCGTTCGAAGCACCTCGCCCTCTTCGGCCAGGCCGACCACGAGCTGCAGGCCGCGCCGTTCGCCGATGGCCGTTGGGACGGGCAGCCGCTGCGATTCCGGGTGGTCGAGGCCGGCTCGGAGCTGGCCCTGCGCCGCGCGCTCGCCTTCGCGGCGCCCGAGGACGCGCTCGTCCTGCTCGTGACCTACGGGCTCGACGTGCCGAGCGACATCGCCGCGCGGATCGCGAAGGGGCAGGTGCTCCAGATCGATCGGGCGCGGCGCGTGGCGGCGCGGTTCCGGGCGCGATCGGTAAACGCCGAGGTCCTGCTCGAGAAGCCGCTCGTCGACGCGCTGCTCGACGAGGGGGGCGACTTCGATCCCATCCCGGGGCTCGCGCTCGATCTCCCGACTGCCTGGCGCGCGCTCCTCGCGCGGCTCACGGGGGCACGGAGCGTCGATTTCGCCTCCGGCGAGCAGGTGCTTGCCTTCGCGGCGACGGCGCCGGGCGGCCCCGACTTCGCCCGCCGTGCCGCACGGTGGCCGGGCCTCCTCCAGCGGCTCCACGCCTGGCTCGAGGAGCGGGCCGGGCGCATCGGGGGGATCGCCTGGCGGGCCTGGGAGCGGGACGAGGGGACGCGCGTCGCGGCGCTGGCGTTCGTCCTCGAGCCGCTCGCCGCGGAGGTCCCCAGGAACGGCTTCGTCCGCGGGCGGCTCGCCTCGGTGCTGGAGGCGATCCACCCGGACCTGGCCGGCGCCGAGGCCGACGCCGAGCTGCTCCGGCAGTGGGGAGCGCTGGCGGGCCCGCTCTACTTCCAGCTCGAGGCGGCGGGCGTGCTCGGCGACGCGCTCGCGCAGGCGGAGCGGCTGTTCCCGGCGGACCCCGAGGTGGACGCCGCACTCGTCCGGAGCCGGTACCTGCCCCGCGCGCTGCTCCTCGCGCAGCGCGCTCTGGCGCTCGCGCTGCGGAGGGCGCTCGAGCAGCCCGGCGATCGCGAGGCGCTCCGGGACGCGCTCGCGCTGCACCACCAGCTCGAGGAGCACCGGCAGGCGCAAGCCGAGGCGCAACGCTCGGTGGTCGAGCGCGCCCGCATGGCGCTCCGGCTCCTCGCCTGGCGCGAGCTGTCGGGGCGCGCCGCCCTCGACCGGGCGGAGGCCGCGCCCGAGGCCGAGCGCGTGCCCATCCTCGCCGCCTGGTACGCGCGGGAGGGCGCCTTCGTGGACCACGCGCGGCGGCTGTCGCGCGGTGCCGTCGGCGACGAGCTGGGGGCGGCCATCGCCGCGGTGGTGGAGGCCGCGAGCGCGCTCCGGGACGCGTACGACGCGGCCTTCGCGCGGGCGCTCCCACACTGGCTCTCCCGCAACAAGCATCCCACCGCGGTCCCGATCGAGGACGCCTTGGCGCGGTTCGCGGTCCCGTTCCTGGAGGCGGACCCGAACCGCAAGCTCCTGGTCCTGCTCCTGGACGGGATGGCGTGGGCAAACGCCTGCGCGCTGCTCCTCGATTTCGATCCGCACGGCTTCGCCCCGACTCGCCACCAGGCCTCGCCCGACGGGAGCCGGCTCCTCCCTCCGATGCTCGCGGCGCTCCCGAGCACGACCGAGGTGAGCCGGTCGGCCTTCTTCGCGGGGAGGCTGCCGCGCCCCGGCGAGAAGCCGTCCACGGGCGCCGATCCCGACCGGTTCGCATCCCACGCGGCGCTGGTGAAGGTGCTCGGTGGTCGCTCGCCGCGGCTGCTCCTCTCGGCGGACGTCGACGACCCGAGCGGCGGTGCGTCGAAGCGGGCGCGGGAGCTGGTGGGCTCCGACGATCGCGTGGTCGGGCTCGTCCTCAACGCCATCGACGACACGCTCCGCTCCGGGACGCAGGCGCGCTTCCTGACCGGCGTGGATGACATCCGGCCGCTCCGCGACGTGCTCCAGGCGGCTCGCGCCGCCGGCCGCGCGATCCTCCTCGCGTCCGACCACGGTCACATCCCGGGCAACCGGCTGGCGGGCGTGCCAGTCCCCGAGACGGGCGGCGCGCGCTGGCGGGGGCTCGCCGCCGGCGAGGAGCCGCGCGGCCGCGAGGTGGTCTTCGGCGGGGACCGGGCCTGGCGGCCGCGGGGCAAGGAGCGGCTCGCCCTCCTCTGGTCGGAGACCGAGACCTACTCGTCCGCGAGCAGCGAGGGCGTGCACGGCGGCGCGTCGCTCGCCGAGGTGGTCGCGCCGGCGGTGTTCGTCGCCCACGAGTCGCTCGCCGGCGAGCTGCGGGCGCTCGAGGGGGACGGGCCCGCGGTGGAGGAGCTGGAGGTGATGGCCTATCCGCGGCCCTCGTTCTGGTCCCTCGAGCTCCCGAGGGCGGAGCTTCCGGCCAGCGCGGCGCGGAGGTCGCGCGAGCAGAAGGCCCAGACGACGCAGGTGGCGATGAAGTTCGCGCAGGCGCCGCAGCAGGCCGCCGTCCCCAGCGCTCCTGCGCCGGCAGCGCCACCGGAAGTGGAGCTGCTCGCGGCCTCGCCGGTGTTCAAGGCGATGCTCGAACGCCGGCCGCGCCTCAAGCAGCGCAAGGACCTCATCCTGGCCGCGGTCGCGGCGCTGTTCGAGGCGGAGGGCCAGCTCTCGCCGGAGCGGTTCGCGGTGAAGGTCGGCACCGTCGTGGGGCGGGTGCAGGGGGTCGTCGCGCTGGTCCAGGAGGCGGTCAACGTCGATGGCTTCCCGGTGCTGGTCCACGACCCGCGCGAGAAGCTCGTGAAGCTCGACCGTGAGACGTTCCGGAGCCTGTTCAAGGAAGACGCGAGATGAACACGAGCGAGGTGAGGCGCCGCGAGATCGTGGACGCGCTCCGGCGCGGGACGGTGCCCCGGCGCGGGATCGAGCTGCTCGCGACAGGGCTGGATCGGTTCGCGCCGGCGATCGACGAGGAGCTGGAGCGGGCCGCGCGCGGGGGCGGGGCGTTCAAGGCGGTGCGCGGGGAGTACGGCTGCGGGAAGACGTTCTTCTCGCGGTGGGTGCAGCAGCGCGCGCTCGAGAAGGACTTCGCGGTGGCGGAGGTCCAGATCTCGGAGACCGAGACCCCGCTCCACCGGCTCGAGACCGTCTATCGCCGCGCGGTCGAGAGCCTCCGGACGCGTGAGTGGGAGGAGGGTGCGTTTCGCAGCCTCGTCGATCGCTGGTTCTTCGATCTCGAGGAGGAGGTCCTGGCCCGGGAGGGACTTCCGGGCGATGACGCCGAGGTGGTGGCGAAGGTCGGCGAGCTGCTCGAGGCGCGGCTGTCGAAGGTCTCGGCCACGCAGCCGATGTTCGCGGCCGTCCTCCGCGCGGTGCACGCGGCGCGGCTCGCCGGGGATGCTTCCACCGCGGACGGCCTCCTCGCCTGGCTCATGGGCCAGCCCAACGTGGGCGCGGCGGTGAAGCGCGCGGCGGGCGTGAAGGGCGAGATCGACACCTACACGGCCGCGGGGTTCCTGCGCGGGCTCCTCTCGGTCCTCTCGCAGACCGGCCGGCGCGGGCTGGTCCTGGTCCTCGACGAGGTCGAGACGGTGCAGCGCATGCGGAGCGACGTCCGCGAGAAGAGCCTCAACGCGCTCCGGCAGCTCATCGACGAGGTCGAGGGCGGGCGGTATCCGGGGCTCTACCTCGTGATCACCGGGACGCCGGCGTTCTACGAGGGGCCGCAGGGCGTGAAGCGGCTGCCGCCCCTGGAGCAGCGGCTGCACGTCCAGTTCGCCGACCCTCGGTGGGACAACCCCAGGGCGCCGCAGATCCGGCTCCTCGCCTTCGACGGCGCCCGGATGCTCGAGGTGGGGCGGAAGGTGCGGGACTTGTATCCGGCCGCCAGCCCTGAGCGGGTCGCGGCGAAGGTGGACGATGCGGTCCTCGCCGGGGTCGCCGAGGCGGTGGCCGGGAAGCTGGGCGGGAAGGTCGGGGTCGCGCCGCGCCTGTACCTCAGAAAGCTCGTCCTGGAGCTGCTGGACCGCGTCGATCAGTTCGAGGAGTTCGAGCCGCGCGCGCACTATCGGGTCGAGATCTCGACCGCGGAGATGAACGCCGACGAGCGCGTGGCCGCGGGGGTGGAGCGGTCGCCGGACGACATCGAGCTGGAGCTCCGGGCGGGCGAGCGCGACGACGCCTGACGAGGCCCAAATGCCCGGCTTCGACCGCCTCTCCCCCGCGCTCCAGTACCAGATCGTCAACGGGCTCGGGTTCTCCTCCCTACGGCCCGTGCAGGAGCTGGCGATCGACCCGATCCTCGACGGGAAGAGCTGCGTCGTGCTCGCGCCCACGGCGGGCGGGAAGACCGAGGCGGCGTTCTTCCCGACGCTGTCGCGGATGGACGCGGAGGACTGGCGGCCGGTCTCCGTGGTGTACGTGGCGCCCATCCGCGCCCTGCTCAACGACCAGGAGCACCGGATCTCGCGGTACTGCGGGCTCCTCGGCCGCCGGGCGATGAAATGGCACGGGGACACAGGGGCGGGGGACCGCCGGTCCTTCGTGTCGGACCCGGCCGACGTGCTGCTCACGACGCCGGAGTCGCTCGAGGTGATGCTCATGAGCCGCACCGTTCCCGCCCGGCGGCTCTTCCAGCACCTCCGGGCGGTGATCATCGACGAGGCGCACGCGTTCGTGGGCGACGACCGCGGGGTGCACCTCTCGTCGGCCCTGGAGCGGCTCAGCCGCGTGAGCGGCCACGACCTCCAGCGGATCGCGCTCTCCGCGACGGTCGGAAACCCGGAGGCCGTGCTCGGCTGGCTGTGCGGGCGGTCCGAGCGGGAGCGCGCGGTCGTGCGCGCCCCCGGCGCGCGTACGCCGCCGGAGCTCTCCCTCGACTTCGTCGGAAACCACGAGAACGCGGCCCGGATGATCGCGGAGCTCCACCCAGGCAAGAAGCGGCTCGTCTTCGTGGACAGCCGGCGCGGCGTCGAGCAGATCGGGCGGGCGCTGCGGGACCGCGGAGTGGACACCTACGTCACCCACTCGTCGCTCTCGATCGACGAGCGGCGCCGGGCGGAGCAGGCGTTCGCAGAGGGTCGGGACTGCGTCATCGTCGCGACGAGCGCGCTCGAGCTGGGGATCGACATCGGCGATCTCGACCACGTCCTCCAGGTCGGGTGCCCGTCCACGGTCGCGTCCTTCCTCCAGCGGCTCGGGCGTTCGGGGCGGCGCGAGGGGACCAGGGCCAACTTCACCTTCCTCGCCCCCGAGCCGGACCAGCTCCTCCAGGCCGCCGCGCTCCTGCGCCTGCACGCGCGCGGCTACGTCGAGCCCGTCCGGACCCCCGCACGCGCCTTCCACGTCCTCGCCCAGCAGATCATCGCCCTCTCGATCCAGGAGGAGGGCATCCCCGAGAGCGACTGGTGGGGATGGCTCTCCGGGGCCGCTGCCTTCGCGGGATGCGATGCGGGCGCCCGCTCCGCGCTGGTCGACCACATGCTCGCGGAGGGCATCCTGGCGCGAGACGGCGGGCGGCTCGCGCTCGGCCCGCGCGGCGAGCGGCTGTACGGGAAGAGGAACTTCCTGGAGCTGTACGCGGTCTTCTCGACGCCGCGGATCCTGACCGTGCTCCACGGGAGCCGGGAGGTCGGCTCGATCGAGACCGCCTTCGCCGAAGGACAGGAGCCGGCGGAGCTCACGTTCACCCTCGCGGCGCGGGCATGGCGGGCGCTTGAGGTGGACTTCAAGCACGGCGTCGTCCGCGTGGAGCCGATCCCGGAGGGGAGCCACGCGCGCTGGAGCGGACGGCCCACGCTCCTCGGCCGGGAGCTCTGTCAGTCGATCCGGGAGGTGCTCACGACCGAGGGGCACGACGGCTGCTGGTCGCGCCGGGCGCGGGCCAGGCTCGACGAGCTGCGCGAGGAGCACGCGTTCCTTGCTGGTACCGAGCTTGCACTTGTTTCCGAGCCAGGCGGTCATCGGCTCTGGAACTTCGAAGGCGGGCGCCGGAACAACGTGCTCGCAAAGACGCTGGAGGGGCTCCTCGGAGAGAAGGTGACCACCGGGAACCTGGCGATCGGGTTCAAGGAGACCGCGGGCCAGAGCGAGGTCGCCATCCGCCAGGCGCTGGAGCGGCTCCGGACGGAGCGGAGGCCGAACGCGGCGGATGCGCTTGCCTATGCGGAAGGGCTGGAGGACGCGCGCCTGTCCAAGTTTCAGCCTTGTCTTCCGCCGCGCTTGGAGCTCGAATATCTCGCGGAGGTACTCACCGAGTAGAGAACGAGTGTCGTGGCGCCGTGGTACGGGGAGGAGAGCCATGGGGTACACGAAGACGATCGTCTGTCTTGCGAACTCGCGGAAGCCACCTTCCGGTGGTCGTTGCATCGCAGGACGTGAGTACAGCCAAGCGGGCTTCGGGCCGTGGGTCAGGCCGGTGAGCGCGCGCCCCACCGCCGAGATCTCCGAGGAGGAGCGTCGGTACGAGGATGGCACGGATCCGGCGGTGCTCGACGTCGTTCGAATCTCGATGGTGGAGCCGCGGCCGCGCGGACACCAGCAGGAGAACCACCTGATCGACGACGGCATCTACTGGAGCAAGGTCAGGCGGCTCACCTGGGCGGATCTAGAGTCCGCGCTCGAACGTCCCAGCGGGCCTCTCTGGACCAACGGGTGCTCGAGCTCTCATGGGGAGAATGACCGCATCCCAGAGCGAGAAGCCGCTGAGCTGAGTCGGTCCCTCTACCTGATTCGCCCTCTCGACCTCGTGCTCGTGGTTGCGCTCGAGGGGGAACGCCGAAAGCTGCGTGCGCGCTTCAAGCTGGGCAGGTACTCCTACTCCATCGTGGTAACCGATCCACGAGTGGAGCGTTCGTACTTCTCCCGTGAGGACGGTGACTACCCCCTCGAGGAGGCGCTCCTCTGCGTCAGTCTGGGAGAGCCTTTTCACGGGTACACGTACAAGTTGGCGGCGGCCGTGATTCGTCCGGCGTAGGGTAGAGGCACCCGTGAACGAAACGCTTTACACCATCGGTCACTCTACGCATTCCTCCGCGAGGCTCCTCGATCTGCTCCTTGCCCACGGGATCACCGCGGTCGCGGATGTGCGTTCGCAGCCCTACAGCCGGATGAATCCTCAGTTCAACCGGGAAGGGATCGTCGCGAC
Source organism: Pseudomonadota bacterium (assembly GCA_023411405.1). GTDB lineage: Bacteria > Myxococcota > Myxococcia > Myxococcales > Anaeromyxobacteraceae > Anaeromyxobacter. The sequence continues at coordinate 35,810 of JAEYOU010000447.1, forward strand.
GCTGAAAGCGGCCGGGGTCGGCTACGTCTTTCTGGGACGTGAACTGGGCGCCCGTGCCGAGGACCCGGAGTGCTACGTAGAGGGAAAGGTTCAGTACGACCGCTTGGCCCGCACGCAGCTCTTCAGGAAAGGCCTGGATCGGGTGACGACGGGAAGTCAGCGCCACCGCATCGCGCTGCTGTGTGCGGAGAAGGATCCGCTGGCCTGTCACCGCACGATTCTCGTGTGCCGGCATCTCGCCGCCCGAGGACTCGCGATCCAGCACATCCTCGAGAGCGGGTCGCTGGAGAGCCATGAGGCGGCGATGTCGCGGCTCTTGAGGGAGCTGGGGATCCCAGAGCAGGACTTCTTCCGGAGCAAGGAAGACTTGTTCCGAGAGGCCTACGAGAGACGCGGCGAGCAGATCGCTTACGTGGCGAAGCCAGCCGAGGAGTACTCGGCGCGAAGGGCTCTGCCGTGAAGGTCTTCACGATCGGCTTCACGAAAACGTCCGCCGATCATTTCTTCAGCCGCCTTCAGCGCGCCGGCGTTCGCACGCTCGTGGACGTGAGACTCAACAACGTCTCGCAGCTGGCGGGATTCGCGAAGAGGGATGACCTCCGGTACTTCCTGAAGGCGATCGCCGGGATCGAGTACGCACATCGGCCAGAGTTGGCGCCGACACAGCAGATGCTCGATGCGTACAAGAAGGACGGCGGCGATTGGGCCGAGTACGAGCGACGTTTCCTCGAGCTCATGACCATGCGTCGCGTGGAGCAGACGGTGCCGCGTCAACTGCTCGCGGACGGTTGCCTCCTGTGTAGCGAGGACAAACCAACCCGTTGCCACAGGCGGCTCGTTGCCGAGTATCTTGCGCGGTCCTGGGGCGAGCTGGAGATAGCGCACCTCTGATGGCGCGCTGAGCAGCGCGCCCCTGCCGCCAGCCAAGCTTGACGTTCTCCGCCGCTCGGTCCGCCGGACCTCCGCCATGCATGCCCCCGACCTCCCCGCCCTCCTCTCCGCCGCCACGACAGCGCTCCCCGCCGCCGGGACCGCCCGCATGGTGGGCGAGCGGGTCCGGCTCCTCTCCGTCGAGCACGCCGGCGAGCGCCGGGGGCTGGTCGCGCGGGTCGAGCGCAAGGGCACGACGCACACCGTCTCGCTCGCGGACCTCGAGGTCGAAGTCGGGTCACCGCTCCGAGAGGTGATCGACCGGTACCGGGCGTACCTGGGGATCGACCCGGCGCCTGCGAGCCCGGCGCCCGGGGCGCCGCCCGTGGGGCTCTCGCCAGGGGCGACGGTCGAGGCGATCGTCCTCTCGGTGAAGACGAACGCAGCCCGGTGTCGCCTCGTCGCTGGCGACGCGACCTTCACTCTTCGTTGCGCTGACGTCTACGACCTCGTCCCCGGCGAGCTCGCCACGCTCCGCCTCGCCAAGGTCTGGCGCCACGCGGGCCACCCGTACGCCTCGGGCGAGATCGCGCGCTGCCGGCTCTCGGCCGACCGGCTCGGGCTCGTTCCGCTGCAGCTCTCTCGTCACGGCGACTGGGACCCGGCCGAGGAAGACTGGGGCGAGGAAGAGGCGATCTCGGAGTGGGCGCGCGCGATCGTCGCGCGCGGACCGCGGCCGGCGTTCGAGCTGGAGCAGATGCTCCCCGGCGTGGACCCGGACAACTGGGAGACCGATCCGATCCTGGAGGCGGTGGAGCTGCGCGAGGCCGGCGACGGACAGGGGGCGCGCACGCGGCTGATGGAGCTGCTCGACCGCGACCTCCGGTGCCTCGACGCGCACGCGCACCTCGGGAACCAGGAGTTCGACCTCATGCCCGACAAGGCGCTCCGCCACTACGAGGCCGGCGTCCGGATCGGCGAGCTCAGCTTCCCTCCGGACTTCGACGGCGTCCTGCCCTGGGCCCTCGTGGCCAACCGCCCGTTCCTCCGCTGCCTGCACGGATACGGTCTGACGCTGTGGCGGCTTGGCCGTGGCGACGACGCGGCCGGCGTCTTCGAGCGGGTCCTCCGGCTGGACCCCTCGGACGCCCAGGGCGTCCGGTCCCTGCTCGCAGACGTCCGGCGAGGCCGCTCGTGGGAAGCGCGGGAGGAGGAGGAGGGGAGCGCGAGCCCGTACGCCGAGCGGCCCTCGCGCGCGCGGCCGAGGTCCGTCCCGGTGGACCTCGAGGGCGTGATGTTCGCGTTCGAGGACCACGACGCGGGTCACGACTGGTATCTCGATCTCGAGACGGGGGACGCCTTCCCCGTGTCGGATGACGACGAGATCCTGGACGATCTACCCGGCGGCCGGGAGGGCCTCGAGGACGAGCGCCGCTTCGTGCACGTCGAGCAGGAGGAGCCCGGGCGCGCCTACCGGGACATGGAGGAGTTCGCCGAGACGGTGGGCGACGCTGCGCTCCGCACCCGGCTCCGCGATGCGCTCGCGGGCAAGGGCGCGTTCGGGAGGTTCAAGCGCGTCCTGGGGGACCATCCGGGCGTACGAGGCCGTTGGTTCGAGTTCCGGAACGCACGGCTCGGGGCGCGGGTGCGGGAGTGGCTCGAGGTGGTCGGGGTGAAGGTCGTTCCGAGGGGAGGGTGAGCGTCGAGGGTTGACGGCTACGTACGAAGGGTAGAATCCAATACGTATGGGCACGCCCAAGCGAACCCGGATCTCCGCTCAGATCTCCGATTCCACTCGCGAGCTGATGGAGCGCTACGTCCGTCGCGCTGGGGTCAAGATGGGGCACCTCATCGACCAGGCGCTCCTCCATCACCTGAGCGCCCTCGAAGAGCTGCCTGCCGAGTACATCGTCAGGCCGCGCCTCGTGGTCTCGCGCGCGACCGGCGCGGACCTCCTGGGTTCTGCCAGGTCGAAGGAGCCGACGCCCGCGCTCCGCGACCTGATGCGCGATGGAGAATAGGGCGCCATCCCAGTTGGCCGAGCGTCAGCCCCCTCCGCTACAAGGGCGCCTCCCACCTCAGGAGCCGCCCGCATGTGCCCCGCCCCCGCCCCCGCCGCGCCCACCCTCCTCGCGCGCCTCGAGTCCACGTTCGTCCTGGGCCGCTTCAGCGAGGACGCGCTCGCCGAGGGGCGGGAGTCGATCGCGCGCGGCCGCGTCGCGCGGCCGGACCTCTCGGCGCGCCGGGCGGCCGCGATCGTGGCGGCGGGCAAGGGGCGGTCGTTCCGCGCGAGCCTGCGCCTCGTGGACGGCGAGGTCGTCGCGGCCTGCTCCTGCGGCGCCGGCGCCTGCGGCCACGCAGCGGCGCTGGCGCTCCTGCTCGCCGGTGAGGGCCAGCCGGAGGAGGAGCTCGCCGAGGCTGCGGCCCCCCGCTCGTCCTTCGACAGGCTCAGGATGAGCGGGGGGCCGCGCGAGCTGGAGCGGCGCCGCCGGGTGGCGCGCGGGTCCTCGGAGCTGTTCGACATCCGCCGCGTCTCGAACGGCGCCGGGCTCCTCGGCACCTACGAGGTCGCCTCGCCGTCGTCGCGCGCCTACGCGGTCACGCTCCGCGCCCTCGACGCGGACCACAACGGCTGCACCTGTCCGGACTTCGCGACCAACCTGCTCGGCACGTGCAAGCACGTCGAGGCGGTGCTGCACCACCTCCGGACGGACGCGCCGCGGCGCTGGAGGCGCGCCGCCGCGGAGGGGCCGCGGGGCAGCTATCTCCACCTGGCGTTCGATCCGGACGAGGGGCTCGCGATCCGGCTCGCGGCGGGCGCGCACCCGCGGGAGCGGCGCCTCGCGGCCCGGTTCTTCGGGCCGGGCGGGCGACTCCAGGGCGACCTCGCCGAGGTCTGGCCGGAGCTCTCGCGGTCGGCGGTCGAGGCGGGGGTCGAGGTG
>JAEYOU010000455.1 GCA_023411405.1 Pseudomonadota bacterium
GCGCAGCTCCTCGTCGGCAGCCCCGCCGCGGAGCTCACGCGCTTCGGCGCGCGCGGGCTCGATCTGCTCGTCGTCGGCACGCGCGGGCCCACCGGCCTCGGCCGCCTCCTGCTCGGCTCCGTCGCCGAGCGCGTCGCCCGCGACGCGCCGTGCCCCGTCCTGATCGTCCACGAGCACGAGGAAGCGGCGCAGGGGCTCCACCCGGGCTAGGCTGTCGGTCCTTCGACCCGGAGGCCGACCGTGTACTTCGCCCTGTTCTACGACTACGTGCCCGACATGGTGGAGCGCCGCACGGCGCACTGCGACGCGCACCTGGAGCTCGTCCGCGGGCTCCACGCGCAGGGGCGCATCGTGCTCGCGGGCGCGTTCGCCCCGGTCGACGGCGCGTTGCTCGTCTTCCGCGCCGAGACGCCGGCCGAGGTCGAGGCGTTCGTGAAGGCCGACCCGTACGTGCTGCACGGACTCGTCACGCGGTGGCGCATCCGCGAGTGGAGCGTGGCGGTGGGCGGGTAGGCCTCGGCCCTGCTTGCTTCCGGCGCCCGGCTGGCTTACGAAGTGGGCCCTCGACGCACTCAGGAGGAAGCCATGCGCCGCTCGCGCTTCGCCCTCTCGCTCGCCGCCGCTCTGGCCCTCGCGGCCGCGGCGCTCCCGGCCCGCGGGGCTGATCCCAGGGTCCTCAAGATCGGCGCCTGCCTGAGCCTCACCGGCCCCGCCGCCGTGTACGGCGCGCAGCAGAAGGCCGGCATCCTCGCCGCGGTCGAGGAGCTCAACCGGCAGCAGTACGTGCCCGGGGTGAAGCTCGAGGTGGTGATCGAGGACGACGCCTCGACCAAGGAGCAGGGGATCGCGGTCTACCAGCGCCTCATCGCGCGCGAGAAGGTCGCGGCCATCCTCGGCCCGACGCTGTCCAACACCGCCACCGCCGCGAACCCGCTCGCGCAGGCGGCGAAGGTGCCGGTGGTCGCGATCTCCAACACCGCGCCGCGCGGCATCACCGACATCGGCGACTTCATCTGGCGCGTCTCGCTCACCGAGGCCCAGGTGATCCCGGGCGCCCTGAAGCGCGCGCAGGCGAAGCTCGGGTTCAAGAGCGCGGGCCTCCTCTACGGCAACGACGACGCGTTCACCAAGGCGGGCTTCGACGTGATGCGGTCGGCGCTCGACGGCATGGGCGTGAAGCGCGCCGGCACCCAGACCTTCGCCAAGCAGGACCGCGACTTCAACGCCCAGCTGACGGCGCTCTTCGCCCAGAAGCCGGACATCCTCGTCGTCTCGGCGCTCGTCGAGAACGCGGCCGGCATCGTCGTCCAGGCCCGGCAGCTCGGCTGGAAGGGGCCCATCCTCGGCGGGAACGGCTTCAACAGCGCCGCGCTCGTGAAGAACGCCGGCCCGGCGGCCGAGGGCGTGCTCGTGGGCACGTCCTGGAACCGCGTCAGCGCGGCTCCCGCGAACCAGGCGTTCCTGAAGCTCATGGCCGGGCGCGGGCACGAGCCCGATCAGTTCTGCGCCCAGGCGTACACCGGGGTGCTGGCCGTCGCCCACGCGGCGAAGCTCGCCGGCGGGAAGACCGGCCGCGCCGACGTGAAGGGCGCCTTCCCGAAGGTGAAGGGCCTCGACACGCCGCTCGGGAAGTTCTCGTTCCTCCCGAGCCGCGACGGCGACCACGAGCCGGCGCTGCAGCAGGTCCGGAACGGCACGTTCGAGATCGCGCAGTAGGCGCCCGTGTCCCTGCAACAGCTCGTCAACGGCTTCTTCGTCGGGAGCATGTACGCCGTCTTCGCGCTCGGCTACACGCTCGTCTTCGGAGTCCTCGACATCCTGAACCTCGCCCACGCCGCGGTGTTCATGGTGGCGTCGTTCGTCGCGCTGACCCTCGTCGAGGCGGCCGGCCTCTCCGTCCTCGCGGCGCTGCCGATCGCGATGGTGGCCGCCGGCCTCCTCGGCCTCGTCCTCGAGCGGATCGCCTTCCGGCCGCTCCGCGCGCGCGCCGACTCCAACATCGCCGGCCTCATCAGCTCGCTCGCGATGGCGACGATCCTCGGGGCCGTCGCCCACGAGCTCTGGGGGCCCAACGTGACGCGGTTCCCGTTCGGCACGCTCCCGAACGCGACCGAGCGGCTGGGCGGGATCGTCTCGCGGATGCAGCTCACGGTGGTCGCGGTGGCGCTCGTGCTGGTGCTCGCGCTCACCTGGCTCGTGCAGCGCACCCGGCTCGGGCGCGAGCTGCGGGCGGTCGCCGAGAGCCCGCGCGCGGCGCAGGTGGTGGGGGTGAACGTGGACCGGGCGATCGCCGCCTCGTTCTTCCTCTCCTCGGCGCTCGGCGGCGCGGCGGGCGTCCTCTACGGCCTCGCGTACGACGTGCACGTCGACATGGGCCGGAGCGTGGAGCTGAAGGGGCTGGCGGTCATCATCGTCGGCGGCATGGGCTCCATGCCCGGGGCGGTGATCGCGGGGATCGCGCTCGGGGTGATCGAGACCCTGGTCGTCGCGCAGCTCGGGGGCTCCTTCCGCGACGTGGTCTCCTTCGCCGGGCTCTTCCTCATCCTCGTCCTGCGCCCGCGCGGCCTGCTGGGCACGGCCGCGACCCGGGAGGCCTGACGTGGAGGCCCTCGCGACCTTCTACGAGACGTACCAGAGCACGATCGCCTACGTCGGCCTGAACGCGCTGCTCGCGCTCTCCGTGTACGCGACGCTCTCGTGCGGGCAGCTCGCCCTCGGCGGCGCCGGGTTCGCCGCGATCGGCGCCTACGCCGCCGCGCTCCTCACGCTCCGCGCCGGCTGGCCGTTCCCGGCGGTGCTGCTCGCCGCCGTCGTCCTGCCGGCGCTCGTCGCGGTGCCGCTCGGGCTGCCGGTGCTCCGGCTCCGGGGCGTGTTCCTCGCCATCGCGACCATCGCGTTCGGCGAGGTGGTCCGGCTCGGGATCGTGAACTGGGAGTACGTGAGCGGCGCCGAGGGGCTCGTCGGCATCCCGCAGGCGACGGGCGTCTGGACGATCTACCTCGCGCTCGCGCTGGCGCTGTTCGTGCTCGGGCGGCTGCGCGGATCGCGGTGGGGCCTCGCCCTCGAGGCGATCCGGGAGGACGAGCCCGCGGCGCGGACCATGGGGATCCCGGTGGCGCGCTACAAGCTCTCGATGCTCGTCGCGGGCGCGGCGCTCGCCGGGCTCGCCGGCGCGCTCGAGGCGCACTTCACCTTCATGGTGGCGCCGAGCGGCTTCGGCTTCGAGAAGGTCGTGCACATGCTGGTCTTCGCGGTCGTGGGGGGCTCGCAGGTGTACTGGGGGCCGGTGCTCGGCGCCGCGCTCCTCACGCTCCTCCCGGAGATCCTCCGCGAGGTGGCGCCGCGCGTCGGCCTCGAGCCCGGGCCGCTCCGCCAGCTCGTGAACGGGGTCGTGCTCCTCCTCGTCATCCTCTTCCTCCCGCGCGGGCTCGCCTCGCTGCCGGGGCGCGTGCGCGCTCGGCGTGCGCCGCGGGAGCACTCATGAGTTCCGGTCACCCTGAGCGTAGCAGCCGCGAAGCGGCTGCGGAGTCGAAGGGCGTCCTCCGCCTCGAGGACGTGCACCGCTCCTTCGGCGGCGTCCGGGCCGTGGACGGCGCGAGCTTCGCCGTCGCGGCGGGCGCGGTGCACGGGCTCATCGGTCCGAACGGCGCGGGCAAGACGACGCTCCTGAACCTCGTCTCCGGGTTCCTCGCGCCGAGCGCGGGGCGCATCCTCCTCGGCGATCGCGACGCCGGCGGGCTCCCGCCGCACCAGGTGGCCGCGCTGGGCGTGGCGCGGACGTTCCAGAACATCCGGCTCTTCCCCGAGCTGTCGGCGCGGGACAACGTCGTCGTGGGCCAGCACCTCCGGCGGCGCGGCTCGTTCACGGCGCGGCTCCTCTCCCTGCCGGGCGCGCGGGCCGAGGAGCGCGCCGCGCGCGAGGAGGCGGAGCGGCTGCTCGCGCGCGTCGGGCTCGAGGGCCGCGCCGGCGCCCACGCGCGCCACCTCTCCTACGGCGAGCAGCGGCGCGTGGAGATCGCCCGCGCGCTCGCCTCCGCGCCGCGGCTCCTGCTCCTCGACGAGCCGACCGCGGGCATGAACCCGGTGGAGGTGGAGGCGGTGGCCCGCCTCATCCGCCAGGTGGCCGCCGCGGGCACGTCGGTGCTGCTCGTGGAGCACAACGTGCGGCTGGTGATGGAGGTCTGCGACCGGCTCACGGTCCTCCACTTCGGCAGGGTGATCGCCGACGGCGCGCCCGCGGCGGTGGCCCGCGACGCGGCGGTGATCGCCGCCTACCTGGGGGACGCCGCGTGAGCGCCGCTTCCGCCGCGCCGCTCCTGGAGGTCGAGGACCTCCACGTCGGGTACGGGCACGTCCACGCGGTGCGCGGCGTCTCGCTGCGCGTCTCCGAGGGGCAGGTGGCGGCGCTCATCGGCCCGAACGGCGCCGGGAAGACGTCGATCCTCTCCGCGATCGCCGGCCTCGTGCGCCCGCGCGGCGGCGCGGTGCGGCTGGGCGGCGCCGCCGTGACCGGGCTCCCGCCGCACCGGACGGTGGAGGCCGGCCTCGCGCTCGTGCCCGAGGGACGGGCGATCCTCGGCGGGATGACCATCGAGGAGAACCTCGTGCTCGCCGGCGAGAAGCGGCAGCCGCGGTCCGCCCTGGCCTCGGCCCTCGAGGAGCAGTACCGGCGCTTCCCGGTCCTCGGCGAGCGCCGCCACGCGCCGGCCGGCTCGCTCTCCGGCGGCGAGCAGCAGATGCTCGCCGTCGCGCGGGCGCTGCTCATGAAGCCGCGCGTGCTCCTCCTCGACGAGCCGTCGATGGGCCTCTCGCCGCTCCTGGTGAAGCAGGTGTTCGGTCTCATCGAGGCGATCCACCGCGAGGGCGCGACGATCCTGCTCGTCGAGCAGAACGCCCGGCTCGCGCTCTCGATCTCGCACCACGCGTACGTGCTCGAGCACGGGCGCCTCGTGCTGGAGGGGACGTCCGCGGAGCTCGCGAACGACCCGCGCGTGCAGGCGGCGTATCTGGGGGGCGCGCGGTAGGGGCGGCGCCTCCGCGAGATCCGTACCCCGCCGGCTCCCGTGCGCGATAGACTTCGCCGCCCTCACCCGGAGCGGAGGCCCCATGGACCCCAAGACCGTCATCGCCATGAACCGCGAGGCCTGGAACGCGGCCATGCCCCACCACGAGCGCGCCCGCGGCGAGCGGCTGCGCGAGGGCTTCCGCGATCCGAAGTTCACGACGCTCGAGCGCGGCCCGTGCGACGTCCCGCTCCGCGCGCTGCTCGCCACCCTGCCGCTCCAGGGCGCGCGCATCGCCCAGCTCCAGTGCAACAACGGCCGCGAGCTCCTGTCCCTCATGCTGTACGGCGCCGCCGAGGGCGTCGGGTTCGACCTCTCCGACGCGGCGATCGCGCAGGCGCGCGAGCTCGCGGCGATCTCGGGCCGCCGGTGCACGTTCGTGCAGTCCGCCGTCGAGGACATCGGCCACGAGCACGACGGGCGCTTCGACTTCATCTACGTCTCGGAGGGGGCGCTGCTGTGGATCCCCGACCTGCGCCGCTACTTCGCGGTCGTGGCCCGGCTCCTCGCGCCCGGCGGCCGGCTGGTGATCTACGACCAGCACCCGCTCACGTTCATGTTCGACTGCGGCGACGCCGCGACCCCGCTCGCGCCGCGCCGGTCGTACTTCGACCGGGGGCCCGTCACCTACCGCGGCGGGCTCGACTACTACGGCAACACCGCCTACGACGGCCCCATCGCGTGCGAGTTCCACCCGACCCTGGGCGAGATCCTCACCGCCATGGCCGAGCAGGGCCTCGTCCTCCGGCAGCTCCAGGAGGTCCCGTTCGACATGGTGTCCGGCTTCGAGGCGTTCGAGCGGGAAGGGAGGCTGCCGCTGTCGTTCCTGCTGCTGGCGCAGCGGGGGTGAGAGGCCGCCCGCGCGAGGCGAGGGCTGGCCCTACTCCCCCGCCCCCGCCGCGATCCCCGTCGTCCCCCGCACCACCACGCGGCGGAAGTCCCAGAACCGCCCGCCGCCCGGCGCGGCCTCCTCCGAGAAGAGCGAGAGGTGCAGCACGCGCCCGAGCATCGGGCGCCCGTCGGTCACGCTGTGGGTGTCGTAGATCGGCACCGTCCGGTGGAGCGCGGCGGGGTCGACGCTGAGCGTGAAGGCGCCGCCGGTGACCGGCACGTCTCCCTGCGCGAGCACCGCCCCGGGCATGATGAGCGCGTACCGCACGCGCGCGGCCGTCGAGCGGCCGTGCACGACCAGCGGCCCCGTCGCCGGGAAGCTCCACTGGTTGGCCACGTCGAGCTCGAGGCCGGTCGCGCCGGCGGGGCGGGGCTCCGTGTACACGTAGAACTCGCCGCCGGAGTCGGGCAGGCCGGGCATGCGGCCCGCGTGGCCGTTCCAGGCGGCGGTGAGCTGGTACCGGTAGATCCCGGGTTCGCTGAGCGTGTACGCGGTGGGACCGGCGTAGGAGCCGCTCGCGTCGGCGGTGCCGTCCACCGTCTCGGTGCGGCCGTCCGGGAACGTGAGCACGAGGTGGATCGCGGCGGGGACCTGCGGATCCACCTGGATCGCCGGCCGCCACGCCGCGCCCGCGGGGAGCGCCATCCCCGGCCGGTACCCGGTGAGGAAGAAGCGCGCCCGCGCGCCCGTGGGGCCGATGAGGTCCTCGGCCCCGGGCGCCACGATCCGGTTGTCGTTCGTCCCCCGCGGGAGGATCGCCGCCGAGGCGAGGTAGCCGGCGTACTGCGGCGCCTGCCCCTGCGGGCGCTTCACGACGCCGCCGATGAGCCGGTAGAGATCGCCCGGCAGGTCACCGTTGGAGCTGGCCGCGATCTGGCCGCCGAAGTAGTTGGGGCTCGTGGACCAGTACGGCGCGCGGACGTTGCTCTCGCCGACGAGGAACCGCGGCATGAAGCCGGGGCGTGCGGCCGAGGCGTAGTAGTACTCCCGGTCGGTGATGTACTCGGGGAAGAGGTGGGGCGAGAGGCCGTTCGAGGTGCGGATGGAGAGGTTGGTCCGCCCGATGTCCTCGAGCGTCCAGCTCCAGGCCATGTCCTCGCCCGCCGGCGCCGCGACCAGCACCGGCTCGATCTTGTTGGCGCCGCCGTGGTCGGCGGCGATGAGGAGCACGTCGCCCTGGTGGTACGGGTAGGCGATGTGCTCGAGCCGCCGCGCCGCGCCGTACTCCCCGCCGTCGCGCCCCTCGCGCCCGGTCGCGCCGCGGTCGACCCAGCCGTTGCCCACGCGGAGCTTCTTCCCGTGCGCCTCGATCGGCGACGGCACCGGGTAGACCACGCCCGCGTGGCGCATCGTGCTCACCCAGAGGTGCCCCTCCGCGTCCCAGGCCCGCGCGAGCACGTGCGCCGCGTACTCGCCCGGTGCGTCGAGCGGGAGCTGCACCATCCCCTGCGCCGCGCCGAAGATCCCGCCGCGCGTCGCCTTCCCGGCGCAGGTGATCGAGCGGGCCTGCGCCGGATCCGAGTCCGGGTAGAGCGTGGCCGTCATCTCCACGTCCGCCGGGAGCGGCGGGTTGAAGGCCATGTCGCGGCCGTACCGGTAGCCCACCGGGTACGCGTTGCCCTGGAACGTCGCGGTCGCGAGCGTCATCCGCTTCGCGATCCAGAAGCGGTACGTCCCCCCGCCCTCGTAGCGGCGGCCGCTCCGGTCGGCGATCCAGCCGGTGAGCCGCACCGTGTACCGGCCGTACGCCGGCGGACGCCACTCCGTGAACGCCGGGTCGCGGGTGGTCGGGCCGCCGTGGTCCGCCGCGCCGACGATCGGCGCCGGCGGCACCGTCGTCGTCGTCCCGTCCGGCGCGGTGATCTCCAGGCTCAGCTCACCCTTCGTGAAGTCCCACGCGAGGTTCTGGTACGGGTCGATCGCGTCGGCGGGGAGCGTCGGCTCGAGCGAGTACGTCTGGGCCCAGCGCCCGTCGCCGCCGTACCGCGGGAGGACCACGTCGTCCTGGATGAGGTTGCGCGAGGAGAGGTTGAACCGGGCCCGGTCCTCCTCGGCGACGACGCCCCGGTAGCCGTTGGAGTTGTACCGGCCGAGCAGGACCCAGGGCAGGCGCGCCCGGAGGGCGGTCGCGTCCACCGCGCGCCCGTTCACGTCCGTGCCGCTCGCCGGGAACACACGCGAGTACACGTACGACCCGCGGCTCGGCCGGAACGGCCGCGTCCCGATGTTGCCGCCGTAGAGGTCCACGATCCGGTTTCCGGAGCGGACGCCGAAGTCGAACCGGAGGCGGTAGAGCCCCGGGGGCACGTCGGCCGGGAGGGTCACCGGGACGTCGAACTCGAGCGGCCAGGAGCTGAACGGCCGCTCGACCAGGACGTCCACCGGCGTCTTGAAGGCGTACCCGAAGCGATCCGTGACCGGCCCCTGCACGCCGCCCTCGATCGGGAGCCCCGTGGGCGTGAGGAGCGTGGACATGTTCTCGTCCGAGGGGAGGCGCAGCCAGCCGTCTGCGTCGAAGGTCCGCTCCGCGGTCACGAGCACGACGAGCCGGTCCGGCGAGAGGTCCCGGGCCTTCAGCACCTCCGCGAGGCGCGCGGGCGGGCTGAGCCGGGCCTTCACGGTGAGCACCTGCCCCGGCGTCCACGCCGCGGGCCCGACCTCGACCGTCGCGCTCCAGTCCCCGGGGGTGCGCTCGGTGGTGGCGGGGCAGCCGCCGAGGAGCAGGCACGCCAGGGCCGCGGTCCAGCGCGATGACGTAGGGATCACGCGCTCCGTTCTACCACGCGCACACGCGCCCCCGCGGACGGCCGCCCGGCGTCCGGCGCCGCGCACATTGCCGCACTGCCGGTGACTTGTGCGGGCGCCCTCGTTGTTGCAGAGCTTTGGCTCGCCTTCCGGCCGTCTGGAGGACACTCGATGCGCCCACCACAAGCGGCTCTTCTCCTCGGCGCGTTCGCGCTCGCCTTCCTCGCGGCGCCGCCCGCGCGCGCGGCGTCGCCCGCGCTGCGCGGCTTCGAGGTCGGCGCCGACCTGGGCGTGGGCTGGGTCCGGTCGAGCGCGACCCAGAACGGCATCACGCAGGCCGTGAACGGCCTCGGGCTCGCGCACGCCGTGAGCGTCTCGTACGGCGATCGCCCGGGGCTCATGGCCGGGCTCGAGTACTGGGGGACGGCCGTGTACGGCCCCGACCTCGAGACCGTGGCGCCCTCGAGCGGGAGCGGCCTCGGGTTCCAGGCCTGGGGGTTCGGCCCGCGGCTCCGCTGGATGTCCCCCAAGGGCGTCTTCGCGGCGGCCACGCCGTCGGTGACGCGCGTCTCGCTCTCCGACAACGACCAGGCGGGCTTCGACTGGGAGTGGGGATTCGGGTTGCGCCTCGCCGCCGGGAAGGTCTGGCTCGTGAGCGAGCGCTGGACGCTCGGCGTCGCCGGCGCCGGACAGCTCTCGTACAACCAGCAGGCGGAGCCCGCGAGCCCGCGGTGGCGGAGCCTGGGGTTCGGGCTGGTGATGACGGCCGGGTGGCGCTGAGCGGATCCGAGCGGCCCTCAGCGGCGCTCGATCACGCCGCACGCGATGCGCGCGCCCGCGTCGCCGGCCGGGTCCGTCCGGTAGTCGTCGGGCTTCTCGTGAACCACGAACGCCGAACCGTCGGCGTCCAGGAGCGGGTTCTCGCCGCCGAGCGAGAGCGCGTCGAGGAAGATCGTCACGTCGAGCGCGCCGGTCGCGGGCACCTGGACGTTGGGCAGGTCGCCCGCGTGCCTGCCGGCGGGGTTCTCGATCCCGTGCGCGCGGCCGCGCGGCGCGTAGTGCCCGCCCGCCGTCGCGAACGGGGGTTCGCACCGGCCGACCTCGTGGACGTGGAACGCGCGCTCGCCCGCAGGCACGCCGTCGAGCGTCACGCGGGCGATCACGCCGCCCGGCGCCTGCCGGAGCTGGACCTCGCCCACCCGCTCGCCGCGCAGGTTCGAGAG
>JAEYOU010000518.1 GCA_023411405.1 Pseudomonadota bacterium
CCCCCAGGCCCCCCGCTCGCTCCGGGGCAGGCTCATCCGCCTGCCCCTGCGCTCGCCGATGGTCGCGCTCATGGCAGCTTCTCCACCGCACGGAGCCGTGCGCTGCGGGCGCGCGGGTTCCGCGCGACCTCCTCGTCGGACGCCTGGATCGCCTTGCGGGTGACCGGCGTGAACCGGGCGCGGGCGCCGCACGCGCAGACCGGGAAGTCCGGCGGGCAGGTGCACGCCTGGGTCAGCGCGCGGAACCGCTCCTTCACCATGCGGTCCTCGAGCGAGTGGAAGGCGATGGCCGCGGCCCGGCCGCCCGCGCCGAGGAGCGAGGGGAGGCCGTCGAGCCACGCGGCCAGCGCGCCGAGCTCGTCGTTCACCGCGATCCGGAGCGCCTGGAACGTCCGCGTCGCCGGGTGGATCCGCTTCGGCCAGGCCCGGCGCGGGATGGCGCCCGCGACCACCTCGGCGAGCCGGGCGGTGTCGAGCTTCGCCTCCGCGTCCACGGCCGCCTTGACCGCGCGCGCCACCGGGCGGGCGAAGGGCTCCTCGCCGTACTCGCGCAGGATCCGCTCGAGCTCGCGCACGTCGATGCGCCGCAGGAGCCCGGCGAGCGTCTCGCCCTCCTCGCCCATGCGCATGTCGAGCGGGCCGGCCTTCGAGAACGAGAAGCCGCGCCCCGGGTCGTCCAGCTGGGGCGAGGAGACGCCGAGGTCCACGAGCGCGCCGTCCACCGCGGCGATCCCGAGCGCCGAGAGCACCGCGCCGGCGTCGCGGAAGTCGGAGCGCACCGCGCGGAAGGCCTCGCCGAAGCGGGCCAGGCGCGCGGTCGCCGCCGCGAGGGCGCGGGGGTCCTTGTCGAGCGCGATCACGCGAGCGCCCTCCTGGAGCAGGAGCCCCGTGTGCCCTCCGCCGCCCAGGGTGCCGTCGAGGAAGAGCTTCCCCGGCGCCGGGCGCAGGACCTCCACGACCTCTCTGGCGAGTACCGGCTCATGGAAGAACTCCTCGCTCACGCGGCCCGGACCGCCTCCTCGACGTCGCCATACAGCTCCACGTGCCCCGCCACGCCGCCCGCGAACACGAGGTCGCGCACGTAGCGGCTCGCGCCCGCGGCGCGGAGCCCCGGGATCGCCCGGAGCAGCGCCGCGCCCGCGTAGTGCAGGTGCGTGACCTTCTTCAGATCGACCACCACCATCCGCGCCTCGGCCCGCTCCTTGCGGGCGAGGGCCGCCACCTGCGCCAGCTCCTCGCGCGAGAGCTCCCCCTCGCACTTGATGATGACCACGTCGTCCTGGATCCGCGTCTTGAACATCGGACTCCTCCCGCCCCGTCCCGAACGCCACCCGCCGCCCACTCCACCGCGCCCGCTCGCCCCGCGGCCATCGAAGGGCGAGCATTCACCCACCGTCACGCCTTCCCGAAGAAGTCCACCACCTCGTCCGCCGGGATCTCGGACGCCATCTGCTCGTCGTACGCCGCCTTGTCGTAGAGGTGCATGGTCCGGCCCATCCCCACCCAGACCACGTCCTTCTGGAGCTTCGCCCAGGCGCGCAGCGGCGGCGGCACCAGCACGCGGCCGTGGACGTCGAGGTCCACCTCGTGCGCCGACGAGACGAACTTGAGGACGTTGCGCTGCCAGCGGGCGTCGAGCGGCGAGGCCTCCATCACCTTCTTCACGAGCTCGTTCCACACCGACTGCGGCAGCGCCTGGATCGCGGGCCAGTGCGGGTACTGCATGAGCACGATCCGCGGCTCGCCCGCGCCGGCGAGCGCCTCCCGGAACCTCGCGGGGAGGCTCGTCCGCCCTTTCGCGTCGATCGCGTGGTTGAAGGTCCCGAAGAACACGCTGTGGCCGATCATCCCGCTGGGATCCGCGAATTGCCACTTCTTCCCACCGGCTGGTTCGGATCTACGGAGTCCGGCGGGGGAAGTCAACGGCCCGCTCCCCGGCCGGGCGGGCGGTCGCTGGATCGGCGTTCAGCCTGGCAGGGGCTGGACGGAGTGGAGCTTGGGGTGGGTGGAGCGCTCACCACCAGCGGCGGGGGTGGGCGATATCGAAGCACCAACCTGGACCGCGGAGCTGGGGTTGGAGCCGAGCGCGCGCGTGAACAAGAACCCCATGACCGCGCGGGCTCGGGCTCGTTCACGGGAGAAGCGAGGCCGACATGGGACTCCTCAGCTCGAAGACCGTCTTCATCACCGGCGCGAGCCGGGGCATCGGCCGCGCCATCGGCGTCGCGTGCGCGCGCGCGGGGGCGAACGTCGTGATCGCGGCGAAGACCGCGCGCCCCAATCCGAAGCTGCCGGGGACGATCTTCGACGCCGCCGAGGAGATGGAGCGCGCGGGCGGCCGCGCGCTCGCGGTGCCGTGCGACGTGCGGGAGGAGGAGCAGATCGCCGCCGCGGTCGCGCAGGCGGTGGACCGGTTCGGCGGGATCGACGCGCTGGTGAACAACGCGAGCGCGATCTTCCTCGCCGACACCGCCCACACGCCCATGAAGCGCTGGGACCTCGTGCACCAGGTCAACGTGCGCGCCACCTTCGCCTGCACGCAGGCCTGCCTCCCCCACCTCGCGAAGGCCGAGAACCCGCACGTGCTCGTCCTCTCGCCGCCGCTCTCGCTCGAGCCGCGCTGGTACGCCGGCCACCTCGCCTACACGCTCTCGAAGATGGGGATGAGCCTGTGCGTCCTCGGCCTGGCCGAGGAGCTGCGCGACCGCGGGATCGCGGTGAACGCGCTCTGGCCGCGGACCGTCATCGCCACCGCCGCGCTCAACCTCCTCGGCGGCGAGGCCACCGCGCGCCAGGGCCGGACGCCCGAGATCGTCGCCGACGCCGCCCTCGCCGTGCTCGCGCGCCCGGCGCGGATGTGCACCGGCCGCTTCTTCGTCGACGAGGAGGTGCTCCGCGAGGAAGGCGTGGCGGACTTCGAGAAGTACGCCGTCGCGCCGGGGGCGGACCTGCTGAAGGATCTGTTTCTTTGAATGGCCCGCTCACCCTGAGCCTGTCGAAGGGCGCCCCCCCACGCTGCGCGCGGGGCCCCCACCCGCGAACGTCGTTATCCGCCGATCCCCCGCATCGGCAGCAGCACGAGGCCGCCCGCGGCGTCCTCCATCCGGTGCTTCGGCGCCTTGCGCCCGAGCGCTCCGCGGACTGCGTCCTCGAGCGCCGCGTCCTCCGCGCCCGAACGGAGGAGCGCCCGAAGGTCGGCCCGGGCCTCGCCGCCGAGGCAGGCCTGGAAGCCGCCGTCGGCGGTCACCCGCGCCCGGTTGCAGTCGTCGCAGAAGTTCTCGGTCATCGCGCCGATGAACCCGACGAGCCCCGCGCGCCCGGACCGGTGCCGCGCGTGCATGTGGCGGGCGGGCCCCCAGCCGCGGTGGCCGTCCGGGGTGAGCGCGAAGCCCTGGGCGGCGAGCCGGTCGCGCACCTCGGCGAGCGGCACCGGCGCGCCGCCGCCGAACGGCATCTGCTCGATGAACCGCGGCAGCGCCCCGCGGTCCCAGGCGTGGAGGACCAGGTCCTCCAGCTCGTCGTCGTTCACCCCGCGCACCACGACCGTGTTGAGCTTGAGCGCGCGGAACCGGCCGGCGGCGGCGTCGATGCCGTGCAGGAGCTGGTCGAGGCGCGCCGCCTTGCCCGAGAGCCCGACGAGCCGCTCCGGGCGGAGCGTGTCGAGCGAGACGTTGAGCGCGGCGAGGCCCGCGGCGCAGAGCGGCTCGACCAGCTCGGCGAGCCGGTGGCCGTTGGTCGTGAGCGCCACCTCCCGGATCCCGGCCGTCGCCGCGGCGTCGGCGGCGATCTCCACCACGTCCCGCCGCAGGGTCGGTTCACCGCCGGTGAGCCGGACGCGCTGCACGCCCAGCCGGGCGAAGACGCGGAACAGCCGCGCCAGCTCGGCGCGCGCGAGCAGCCCCTCGGCGGGCTCGAGCGCGGCAGGAGAGCAGTACGTGCACCGGAAGTTGCAGCGGTCCGTGAGCGAGACCCGCAGGTAACGAATGAGCCGCCCCTGGGCGTCGGCGAGCGCCGGGCGGAAGAGGGCGTCGGGACGGAGCGTCTGCGAGGGCGGCGCGAACATCCACCGCGAACCCTAAGGACCGGGCCCCGCGCCGTCCACACCAACTTGGCGCGGCCCCCGGGCTTGACCCGCGCGGCGTCCGCGGGCATCTCCTCCGCCATGGAGCACCTCCTCCCGCTGTTCGTGAAGCTGGCCGGGCGCGACGTCCTCGTCGTCGGCGCAGGCCC
>JAEYOU010000571.1 GCA_023411405.1 Pseudomonadota bacterium
CGGCTTGAGATCGCGGTGGATCACGCCGGCGGCGTGCGCGTGCGCGAGCGCGCGCGCGACGCCGATGGCCACCTGGAGCGCTTCGGGCGCCGGCAGCGCGCCGCGCGCGAGCCGCGCGTCGAGCGCCTCTCCCCGCAGGAGCTCGTAGATGAGGAACGGCCCGCCGTCCCACGTCCCGGCGTCGTAGAGCTGGACGATGTGCGGATCGCTGAGCTGCGCGGCGGCCTCGGCCTCCCCGAGGAGCACGCCGCTCGCCGCGCCGTCGCCGGGGCCTCCGCCGGGCCGGACCGCCTTGAAGGCCACGCGCCGCCCGAGCTGGCGGTCGTGCGCCTCCCACACGACGCCGAAGCCACCGCGCCCCAGCTCCCGCACGAGCTCGAACCGTCCGACGCGAAGGCCCTGGCGGAGGCATGCGGCCCACGTCTCGCCGGGGTGCGCGTCGGGGGCTCGCGCGAGCTGCAGGATCATCGCGGTGAGCGTGCCGGGGCGGATGGTCTCCGACGCCGGTCCGACGGCGGCCGGCGGGAGGGCACCCCGCTCGACCGACAGGCGGAACCCGCCGATCGCGACCTCGCTCCCCGGGTGAAGCTCGCTCCGGACGTGCGGCGGCGCCGGCCGGCCGTCGACCATCGAACCGTTGCGCGACCCCAGGTCCACGAACCAGGCCGCGTCGGCCTCGAACTCGAGGGTGCCGTGGCGCGCCGAGACGTGCGGCGCGTCGAGGACGAGCTCGCCCCCGGGATCGCGGCCGACGCGCACGGGCGAGCGCAGGAACGCGTGGCGCCTCGTCTTTCCGGCGCCGTCGCGGATCGACACCACCAGCGGCGGGAGGTAGCCGTGCGCCGTCCCCATTCGACGGACTTGATACCACGCCCCGCTCGTGACAGCCTCGGCCATCCTCAGGGAGTGCGCGGCCACGCCGGAATGGTCCGGGGTGGGCTCGTGTCGTCGACATGACAACTGGGCTGCGGGCCGTCCTCGCGGCGGCGTTGGTCCTGGGCGCGATTGCGTGCAGCGAGGAGCGGGGCGACCTGTCCCTCTCGATCGAGCTCTCGCCGGGAGCCCTCGCGCTGACCGCGGAGCAGGGCGTCTCGCGCACGGCGACGATCGTGGCGACCGCCGCGGGCGAACACCCGCAGCTCCACCTGCGCGCGCGGTCCGAAGGAGACGGGCTCGCCGCGGTGGAGACCGCGTCGTTCGAGACGTATGCCCTCGTCACGATCCGATCGAGCCCCGAGCTCGCTCCCGGCACCTACCGGGGGACGCTCGTCGTCACGGCCTGCCTCGACGAGGCGTGCCGCGAGCCGGTCGCCGGCCCACCGCTGCGCGTGCCCTTCGCGGTGACGGTGCTCGAGGCGATCGTGAGCCCGAGCTCGCTCGTATTGAGTGACGGCGGCGACCTCCCGGCGGAGGCGGAGGTCTCGGTGACGCTCCCGCCCGGCGTGACCGAGTTCGGCGTCTCGCTTTTCCGAGGTTCGGGCTGGCTCCTCTTCTCCGGTCGGACCGCCACCCACTTCCGGGTGCTCTGCGCAGCGGAGCGAAGGGGAACCTACGAGGGGGCACTTCGGGTCACGATCGGCGAAGAGGTCCGGTTGGTGCAGGTGCGCTGCACGAAGCCGCCGCGGCCGCTGGTGGTCGACCCGAAGGCGCTAGGGCTCTGGGCCCCGAGCGGTTCGAGCACGGGCTCGGGCGTGAGCGTCTCGCTGCCGGACGACGCCTCGCACTTCACGGTGCAGGTGCGCGCGGCGGGGTGGCTGACCGCGAACCCGATGGCCTCCGGGGCCGACGTCGTCGCCTCTCCCATGCCGCCGGGCCGGCACGAGGGCTCGCTGACGTTCACGGCTGGTGACTCCACGGTCGCCGTTCCGGTCCGGTACTGGGTGAACGACCCCGCGCCCGCGGGCGGCGAGCTCCTCGCGGCGCCGTCGACCATGACCTTCTCGACCGAGCCCGGGCAAGAGATGGAGGCCGACTACCTGCGGATCACCCCGCCGGCCGGGGTGGACACGACAGAGGCGACCGTCGAGTACGGGCCGGGCCCGCGCGACTGGCTCGTCCTGACGGCGATGGGCCCGGGGTACCTCGTCGAGGCGTACGCCGGCTCGCTGAGCCCGGGGAGCTACACGGCGGAGGTGGTCGTGGCCGCCGGGACGGAGGTCCCCGTGGTCCGCGTGCCGGTCGCGTTGACCGTCGGGCCGGGGCTCGTGCGTCCTCCCGACCGGCGGCACGTCCTCGCGGCGGCGTCGACGCCCCAGGACCTCCGGGGCGGCGCGATCATCGAGACGCTGGGCGTCGCGCCCGGGCTCCGCTGGCGCGCGACGAGCGACACCCCCTGGCTCGTGCTCGACGAGCCCGCGGGGATGGCGAACGAGGCGCTCGTGTACTCCATCGACCCCGCGCGTGCGCCTCCCGGGATTGAGGGGGTCGCCACGGTGACCGTCACCGCAGATCCCGCCATCGTCCCCGCGATGACCTTCCAGATCAGGCTCTCGCGACGGCTCGGCGCGATCCGATACGTCACTCCGCCCGTGCAGCCGGCCGACCGGACGAGCCGCGTCCTGCTGTGCGGGAACGGCTTCGCGCTCCATGACCCCGCCCTCCCGGTGTACGTCGACGGCGTCGGTCCCGTGCCCACGACGTACCTCAGCGACCTGCAGATCGAGGTGCAGCTCCCCCCGCTCCCGGTGGGACGGCACACGATCCGCCTCGCGCGAGACATCGAGGCACCAGGAACCTCCGCCGCGGTCGACGTGTACAGCGCCGGCGCGTTGGACTACGGGCTCTTCCCCCACGCAGGACGCAAGAACGGGCTCACGTACGATCCCATCCGCTCGGCGCTGTTCGTCGCGGACGTGGATCACGGAGTGCTGCTGCGGTACGCGCTGAAGGGCTCGACGCTCGCGCAGCGGTCCATCCCGGGGCTCGGCGACATCGGCCTGACCCCCGACCGAACGACGCTCCTCGCCACCACCGCGACGCACGTGCTGTCCGTCGACCCGGACACGCTGGAGGATCGTGCGCCCAGCGCTGCTCCCAACGGTGGATTTGCCGTCTCGGCCCCGAGCGCCGGCATCCCGATCATGACCAACGGGATCGCATGGTTCACCGTGGGTGCCAGCGACTTTCCCTCTCTCATACCATTCGACTTCGTCCACCGGGTCTTTGGCCGGGGGCCGCCGTTCAGGCTCGAGCAGGTGCCGTTCTTCTCGACGACCCGCGATCGCCAGCGGCTGCTCCTGGGGCAACCCCGGACCCTCCCGAACCCGGGCATCCGACTGTTCGACCTCGCGGACGGAACCTTCCGGTCCGCGCCGATCGACGCGAGCTTCTTCACGGCCTCGCAGAGTGACGACGGCGGGCGCGTGATCCTGGACGGTTCCGTCGTGTACGACCGGAGCTTCGCGTTCATCGGCTCGACCGCAGTCCCGCCCCCGTATCGGACGCGCGAGCCGTCCGAGCACGGATATGGCGCCGTGCTCTCGCCGGACGGCAGCCGAGCTTACGTGCTCGCCTACACACCAGACCCGAGCACGCCGGCCCGGCTGTACGTCTTCGACACGAGCCGGGTCCCGCCGAGCGGTGTGGAGCTCCCGATCCTCGGCTCCCGCGACCTCGCGGAGCTTCCGTCGTGGTTCGAGCGCTCCTCGGTGCCACCCACCGCGCTGCTCGCCGTCTCGCCCGACGACGCGACCCTGTTCGTCGCGACCAACGAGGCCGTCCTCGTCCTGCCCGTCGCCGCCCTGTTCGAAGCCCCTCCCGCGCCCTGACCCCCCATCGGGCGAGCTGGCGGTCGCGCGTGCTACCATCGCGCTCATGGCCGTGTGCGCCGACTGCCAGCGCGAGGCGCCGACCGGCGCCCTCTTCTGCGCGTTCTGCGGCGCGGGCCTGCACGCGGCCGGCGCCGGCGAGGCCGCGGAGGCGCTCGTCGGCGCGACGCTCTCCGGCGCGTACTTCCTGCACGCCCTCATCGGCCGCGGCGGCATGGCGGACGTGTACCGGGCCACGGACCTGACGCACGACCGCTCCGTCGTCGTGAAGGTCCTGCGGCGCGGCGCGGCGGCGGACGCAGGCGCAGTGGCCCGGTTCCACCGCGAGGCGCGGGCCGCCGCGCAACTCTCCCACCCGAACTCGGTGGCGCTCCTCGGGTCGGGCGAGACCGAGAGCGGGACGCTCTTCCTCGTGATGGAGCTCGTGCCGGGGGCGACGCTCGCGCACCTCCTCGCCGCGGCCAGCCCGCTCGGCGCGGCGCGCGCGGTCGAAATCGGCGCCCAGATCCTCGCCGCGCTCACCGAGGCGCATGCGCTCGGAATCATCCACCGCGATCTCAAGCCCGCGAACGTCATGGTCGACGCGGCGGAGGGCGCGGATCGCGTGAAGGTCCTCGACTTCGGCATCGCCACCGTCGCGGACGGGGACGTCGAGTCGCGCCTGACGCAGCAGGGCACCGTGTTCGGCACCCCCGCGTACATGAGCCCGGAGCAGATCCGCGGCGAGCCGCTCGACCCGCGGAGCGACCTGTACGCCGTGGGCGTGATCCTCCACGAGATCCTCGCCGGACGCCTGCCGTTCGAGGCGGAGACGCCCCTCGGGCTCGCCTCGCGCCATCTGCACGATCCGCCCCCGCCGCTCTCCCGCGCCGGCGCGCGCGTCACGCCCGCGCTCGAGTCGCTCGTCCTCTCGGCGCTCGCGAAGCGCCCCGAGGACCGCCCCGCGAGCGCCGAGGTCTTCCGCGCTGCGCTCCTCGCCTGCCCGGTCGAGGCGTCCACCGCGCCGGGACGCGAGGCGCCGCTGCCGCCGACGATCGCGCTCGCGCCCGCCGCGGTCGCCGCCGAGCCTTCGCCCGTCACGCTCCCGATCCGCGGGTCGCGCCGACGCGGTTGGATGG
>JAEYOU010000653.1 GCA_023411405.1 Pseudomonadota bacterium
CCCTGGCCCCGCCGCGCGCGCGCGGAGCCCGCGCCGCCTGCGCCGTCGCCGGCGACAAACCGGCGGAACGTTTGCTTCACGAGCCGTGCGTGGCGGCGCCGGGGCGAAACGGCATCGCGCATGCAAATGCTCTCCGGGAACTCCACCGCGAAAGGAACACGCATGTCGAAGAAGCTCGATTTCACCCGGCGGCGGCTGCTCCAGGGCCTGGCGGCGGCCGGCGTCGGGGTCGCGATGGACGGCGTGTTCGGCCGGCGCGCGCTGGCAGCGGGGCCGCTCACGGTGGGCGTCGTCTACGTCGGCCCCCGGGACGACTACGGCTACAGCCAGGCACAGGCGCAGGCCGCCGCCGCCATGAAGAAGCTGCCCGGCGTCAAGGTCGTCGAGCAGGAGCGCGTGGCCGAGACCATCGACGTCCAGAAGGCCATGGAGTCGATGATCGAGCAGGACGGCGCGACGCTGCTCTTCCCCACCTCGTTCGGCTACTTCGACCCTCACGTGCTCAAGGTGGCGAGCAAGTACCCGCGGGTCCGCTTCGCCCACTGCGGCGGCCTCTGGACGCAGGGCAAGCACCCGGACAACGCCGGCAGCTACTTCGGCTACATCGACGAGTGCCAGTACCTGAACGGCGTCGTGGCCGGCCACGTCACCCGCTCCAGGAAGCTCGGGTTCATCGCCGCCAAGCCCATCCCGCAGGTGCTCAGGAACGTCAACGCCTTCGCCCTGGGTGCGCGCAGCGTGAGGCCGGACGTCACCGTGCAGGTCATCTTCACCGGCGACTGGCTGCTGCCAGTGAAGGAGGCGGAGGCCGCGAACGGCCTCATCGATCAGAAGGCCGACGTCCTCACCATGCACGTGGACAGCCCCAAGGTCATCGTCGAGACCTGCGAGCGCCGGGGCGTCTCGGTGTGCGGCTACCACGCCAACCAGGCGGCGCTCGCGCCCAGGGGCTACCTGACCGGCGCCGAGTGGAACTGGACCACCCCCTACAAGACGCACGTGGACGACGCGCTCGCCGGGCGCCCGATGAACCACTTCCTGCGCGGCGGGCTCAAGGAGGGGTTCGTCCGGCCGTCGCCCTACGGCCCGGCGGTCCCGGACGGCGCCCGCCGGAACGCGGACGCGGTGAAGGCCAGGATGCTGGCCGGCGACTTCGCCATCTTCAAGGGCACGCTGCAGGACAACGCCGGCAAGGTCGTCATCCCCGCCGGCGCCACGCAGGCGCAGCAGGACGTCGTCCTGGAGAAGATGAACTACCTGGTCTCCGGCGTTCACGGGAGCCTCTGACCCGGCTCCTGGAAGGAGAGCGCGTGGCCGCCGAGCTCGACACCCGCACGCTGCCCCTGGCGCCTGCCCTCGAGGACGGCCGCCTCGCCGATCGCCTCGCCCGCGCCGGCGAGGCGATCGCCGTCCCCGCGGCGGCGCTGGCCTTGGCGCTGGCGGTCTTCGGCGCCTTCATGGCCGCGGTGGGGAGGAGCCCGGTCGAGGTGTTCGGGCTCATCTACCAGGGGGCCTTCGGGAGCGCCTTCGCCTGGCAGAACACGCTCCTGCGGGCCGCGCCGCTGGTGCTGACGGCGCTCTGCGTGGCGCTGCCGGCGCAGGCGGGCCTGGTGATCATCGGGGGAGAGGGGGCGCTGGTGCTCGGCGGGCTCGCCGCCGCGGCGACCGGGGTGGTCTGCGCGGGCGCTCCCGCGCCGGTGGCCT
The DNA here is from genome assembly GCA_023411405.1 of Pseudomonadota bacterium. Lineage (GTDB taxonomy): Bacteria > Myxococcota > Myxococcia > Myxococcales > Anaeromyxobacteraceae > Anaeromyxobacter. Next base: position 1,705 of record JAEYOU010000653.1, read on the forward strand.
GGGCCGCCATGGCGGCGGCCGGCATGACCGCGGGCGCCCTCTGGATCGGTGCCGCCGGGGCGCTCCGGCATGGCCGCGGCGTCAACGAGACCATCGGCACGCTCCTCCTCAACTACATCGCCATCGCCCTGCTCAATCACCTGGTCGAGGGCCCGCTGCGCGATCCCGCCAGCCTCAACAAGCCCTCCACCCACCCGATCGCCGCGGCGCACCTGCTGCCTTCGCTGCCCGGCGTCGACGTTCACGCCGGGCTGCTCCTGGGGGTGCTCGCGGCGCTCGGCTGCTGGATCCTGGTCCGGCACACGGTGCCCGGCTTCGCCGTGCGCCTCGTCGGCGGCAACGTGCGGGCGGCGCGCCTGGCCGGGCTCCCCGTCGGGCGGCTCATCCTCCTCACCTGCGGGCTGGGCGGCGCCGCCGCGGGCCTGGCCGGCATGGTCGAGGTGGCCGCCGTCCACGGCACCGCCAACGCCACGCTCGTGGCCGGGTACGGCTATGCCGGGGTGCTGGTCTCGTTCCTGGCCCGGCACGATCCGCTGGCCATCGTGCCGGTGGCGGTGCTGGTGGGCGGGCTCAACGCCAGCGGCGGGCTCCTGCAGCGCCGGCTCGACCTGCCCGACGCGACGGTGCTCGTCCTGCAAGGCATCACCTTCATGGCCGTCCTCGCCGCCGAGACGCTCCGCGGCCGCTGGCGCGGGCGGTACGGAGGGCGGACGTGAACGCGACCGACCTCGGCGCCTGGAGCGTCCCGCTGGCGCTGCTCGGCGGCGCCGTCCGCGTCAGCACGCCGTTCCTGTTCGTCAGCCTCGGCGAGTGCCTGACCGAGCGGTCGGGACGGTTCAACCTGGGGCTGGAGGGCGTGCTGGTCATGGGCGCCATGACCGGCTACGCCGTGTCGGCCCTGACCGGGAGCCCGTGGCTCGGCGTGGCCGCCGCCGGCGCCGCGGGGCTCCTCCTCGGCGCGCTGCACGCCGCGCTGTGCGGGCTGCCGCGGGTCAACGACATCGCCGTCGGCATCGGGCTCATGCTCTTCGGCACCGGCCTGGCGTTCTTCCTCGGGAAGCCGTTCGTCCAGCCGCGCGCCCCCATGCTGCAGGCGCTCCCCCTGGGCGCGTGGTCGCCGTGGCCGTCGCTGGCGGCGGCGCTGGAGGTGAACCCGCTCTTCGTGGTGGGGCTGGCGCTGGCGCTGGCCATGCACTGGGGGTTCCGCCACACGCGGCTCGGGCTGGTGGTGCGCGTGGTCGGCGACAGCGCCGCGGCCGCACGAGCCATGGGGCACGGCGTGAACGCGGTCCGGATGGGCGCCACCGCCGCCGGGGGCTTCCTGGCCGGGGTCGGCGGGGCGTTCCTGTCGCTGTACTACCCGGGCAGCTGGAACGAGGGGCTCTCCAGCGGACAGGGGCTCATGGCGGTGGCGCTGGTGGTGTTCGCGCGCTGGCGGCCGCTGGCCTGCGTCTGGGCCTCGCTCCTCTTCGGCGCCACGAGCGCGCTCGGCCCCGCGCTCCAGTCGGTGGGGGTGCGCGGGGGGTATCACCTCTTCAACGCAGCGCCCTACGTGCTGACGCTGGCGATGATGATCGTCTCCGGCTCGCCGCGGCGGGCGCTCGCCGGCGCTCCGGGCGAGCTCGCGGTGACGCGATGACGGCTCCCCGCGCGGCCGCCGTCGAGGTACGGCGCCTGACCAGGCGGTTCGGCGCGTTCACCGCGCTGGAGGACGTCTCGGTCGCGATCGCGGCCGGCACCTTCCAGGCGCTCCTGGGCGAGAACGGCGCCGGCAAGAGCACGCTCGCGCACTGCCTCCTGGGGCACCACCGCGCCGACGCCGGGCAGCTCCTCGTGGACGGCGAGGCGCGGATCATCCGCTCGGCCCACGACGCGCACGCCCTCGGCCTGGGCATGGTGCACCAGCGCTTCACGCTCGTGCCGAGCATGACCGCGGCCGAGAACCTGGTCCTCTCGCGCGACGACGTGCCCGCCGTCGTGCGGTGGCGCCGCGAGCGCGAGCGGCTGGAGGCGTTCGCGGCCACGATGCCGTTCCAGGTCCCGCTCCACACGCCGGTGTCGAGCCTGGCCGCGGGGCAGAAGCAGAAGCTGGAGATCCTCACGCAGCTCTACCTGGAGCGCCGGTTCATCGTGCTCGACGAGCCGACCTCCGTGCTCACGCCGCAGGAGGCCGACGAGGTGCTGGCGCTCCTGCACGCGATGACGCGCCAGGGCCGACTCACGGTGCTCCTCATCACCCACAAGTTCCGCGAGGTCATGGCCTACGCGGACCGCGTGGCGGTGCTCCGCCGCGGCCGCCTCGCCGGCGAGGGCGACGTCGCCCAGCTCACGCCGGCGGCGCTCGCCGAGCTCATGATGGGCCGGCGCCTCGCCCCGGAGGGCGCAGGGC
>JAEYOU010000499.1 GCA_023411405.1 Pseudomonadota bacterium
ACGTCGAGCTCGCCGGTCGCGGCGAGCAGCTCGTGCAGCAGCACCGCCGCGACCACGATCCCGCCGATCGGCCACAGGCCGAACGCCATGCCGTGCGCCACCGAGAGCAGCGCCAGGCGCGCGGGCATGCCGAAGGCGAGGATGGCGAGCGCGAGCGCGAGGGCGAGCGCGCCCGCGGCGGCGGCGTGGCCCGGCCAGCGCCGGACGGCGAGCGCCCAGAAGAGGAAGAGGACCGGGGCGAGGGCGGCGAGGGTGGGCACGGGAGGGTTTCACCGGTCCCGCTCGCCCTTCCCCTGAGCCTGTCGAAGGGTCAGGGCGAGCGGCGTTCTCTCGTCCGCTCGTGCTGAGCCTGTCGAAGCACGGGCGGGCACGTGGGGTGCTCTCTTGCGCGGGCCCATTCACGGGACGTGCTGCACCGCGCGGCCTACTCCACCGGCGGCGGGTTCCTGTCGGTGAACCCGCGCTGGTGCCAGTACGGGTACGGGAGCGGCCGCGCGCTCGCGGCGTCGAGGCGCGCGACCTGCTCCGGCGTCAGCGACCAGCCGATCGCGCCGAGGTTCTGCCGGAGCTGCTCCTCGTTGCGCGCGCCGAGGATGAGCGTCGCGACGGTGGGCCGCCGCAGGAGCCAGTTGAGCGCGATCTGGGGGACGGACCTCCCGGTCTCGGCCGCGACCGCGTCGAGCGCGTCCACGACGCGGTAGAGGTACTCGTCCTCCAGCGGCGGCCCGCCCGCCATGCTGGTCGCGTTGCGCGTCCGGCTCGTCTCGGGGAGCGGCTGGCCGCGCCGCAGCTTGCCGGTGAGCCGGCCCCAGCCGAGCGGACTCCACACCACCGCCGCCACTCTCTGATCCGCGGCGAGCGGCATGAGCTCCCACTCGTAGTCGCGCCCGACGAGCGAGTAGTACGCCTGGTGCGCGACGTAGCGCGGGAGGCCGTGGCGGTCCGCGATCGCGAGCGACTTCATGAGGTGCCAGCCGGAGAAGTTGGAGCAGCCGACGTACCGGACCTTGCCCGCGCGCACGAGGTCCTCGAGCGTCCGGAGCACCTCCTCGATGGGCGTGAGCGCGTCGAAGCCGTGGAGCTGGAAGAGGTCCACGTGATCGGTCCCGAGCCGGCGCAGGCTGCCCTCGCACGAACGGAGGAGGTGGTGGCGCGAGGAGCCCAGGTCGTTGGGGCCCGGCCCGGTCCGGAAGGTGGCCTTGGTGGAGATGAGGACCTGGTCGCGCCGGCCCTGGAGCGCCTTCCCGAGGAGCTCCTCGGCCTGGCCGTCGGAGTAGGCGTCGGCGGTGTCGAACATCGTGAGGCCCGCGTCGAGCGCCACGCCGACGAGCCGCTGCACCTCGGAGAGCCCGAGGCCGCCGAACCCCTTGAAGAACTCGTTCGAGCCCCCGAAGGTCGCGGTCCCGAGGGTGAGCACCGGGACCTGCAACCCCGAGCCGCCGAGCTGTCGCCATTCCATGCGGCCGTGGGTAACGCATCGGCGCGTGGATCGCCAGCGTGTCACGGCGGGGGCGGGGAGACCGTCCCATCGTCCGCCTCGGCGCACGCCCCGCGACCCTCTTTCGGCGATCCCCTGTCGCCACCGATGGAGTATGGCTCCCCTGCACTCCGAGTCCAGCGTCGCAAGTCCGGGTCGCCCTCCCGTCGAGCACCGGGCGGCCCGTCCGTTCACTCAACGTCCGGAGGGATGCACCCATGCGTCGCCTGCTGCTCCTCGCTGCAGTCCTGCTCCCGATCGCTTCCCCCGCCTTCGCCGTCTCGACGTGCGAGAAGTACGGCACGATCTCGGTGATGGGCGGGCAGTACACCATCATGAACAACGTCTGGGGGGCGAGCACCGCCCAGTGCATCGACGTCCCCAGCACGGGCCAGAACGCCTTCACGGTCACGAGCTCGAGCCACAACCAGAACTCGGTCGCCTCGTACCCCGCCGTCTACAAGGGCTGCCACTGGGGCGCGTGCACGTCGGGCAGCGGCATGCCGATCGTGTACAGCAACGTGAGCAACGCGCCGTTCAGCTGGAGCGTCACGCGCTCCTCCTCGGGCGGCATGTGGAACATCGCCGCCGAGGCGTGGCTCAGCCCGAACAGCAGCTCGGCCAGCGGCTACAGCGGCGGCGGCGAGATCATGATCTGGCTCGACTACGCGGGCGGCATGAACCCCGCCGGCTCCCGCGTCGGCACCGCCAACATCGCCGGCGCCTCCTGGGAGGTCTGGTACGCCAACATCGGCTGGAACTACGTCGCCTACCGCCGCATCGGCGGGACGAGCTCCCTCAGCGCCGACCTCAAGGCGTTCATCGACGACTCGGTCAACCGCGGTTACGTGCAGCGCTCCTGGTACCTGCACGCGTTCGAGGCGGGCACCGAGCTCATGATCGGCGGCGCCGGCTTCCGCAGCAACTCGTTCTCCTTCACCGTGAACGGCGGGGGCGGCGGGGGCGGCGGGACGACGTACTACTCCCTCGACGTCTCCCGGAGCGGCACCGGCGCGGGCACGGTCACGTCGAATCCGTCCGGCATCAACTGTGGCTCGACCTGCAGCGCCAGCTACGCGAGCGGCACGACGGTCACCCTGAACGCTGCGCCCGCCAGCGGCTCCACGTTCAGCGGCTGGAGCGGCGCCTGCACGGGCACCGGGAGCTGCATCGTCTCGATGACGGCGGCGCGCTCGGTCACCGCCACCTTCGGCGGCAGCGGCGGTGGTGGCGGCGGCGGCGGCACCGCGCCGTGCTCCAACGCGATCACGTTCACGGGCAACACCGGCAACTTCGACACGACCGGCGCCGTCTGCTACCGGACCTCCCAGCGCGTCAACGGCTGGGGTTGCTCCAACTTCGCGGGCCGGACCGTGAGCGTGAACGGTGGCGGCGCGACGGCGACCTGCGGCGCGGGTCCGTTCCCGCTCGGCCAGGTCGGCGGCTACACGTACTTCTCGGCCTCCGCCGGACAGTACCCGTGGGCGAGCATCTACGTCTGGTAGTCGGAGGCTCGCCGCAGGTCGGGAGGCGGGCGCCGTGAGGCGCCCGCCTTCTTCATCACTCCCCGGTCGGCACCGGCCGCCCCGCTGGCGCGATCACCCGCACCTCGGACGCGGCGTCGAGCGCGAGCCCGTCGCCGCGCGGCTCGCCGCCCGTCACCTCGACGACGTCGCCGCGCAGGAGCGCGGCGAACCGCCGGTTCCCCTCGCCCACGTGCTTCTCCTGGAGCGAGAGCCCCATCCGCCCCTCGGGGCCGCAGCCCATGTACCGGAGCCGTCCCTTGCCCGCGAGCGGCTCGGACACGATCCGGAAGACCCGGCCCTGCGGCGGCGGCGCCCAGTCCTCCCCGCGCGGCGCGAGCACGAGGTAGCTCATCTTCACCGCCTCCCGCCGGAGCCCCGCGGCGCGGGCGAGCTGCGCCACGACGGGCGGCGCCTCCACCGGCCGCTCCGCGTGGCACCAGTCGGTCTCGCGGACGAGCGCGGGGCACGCGCCGCGGAACAGGCACGGCGCCCGGACGGCGAACCCGCGCTCCACGAGCCGATCGCGGAGCCGGAGCAGCGCGCGCGAGGTGTCGCGGAGCGCCGGCTCGATCACCACGACCGAACCGCCCGGCGCGACGAGGCCGAGCGCCTCCTCGACCAGCGCCGCCCGCCGCGCGTCCTCGTCCTGCCCGTTCCAGAGCTCGTTGAGGACGTGCCCCATCGTGACGAGGTCGAACGGCCGGCCGCCCGCGAGCTGCGCCAGCGGCGCGGGCCGCGCCGGGTTCCACTCGCGGGTGGAG
>JAEYOU010000198.1 GCA_023411405.1 Pseudomonadota bacterium
GATCGCGGCGGCGCGGCCCAGGTGACCCCGGCCCGGCGCGCGCGCCGGCGGCTACGTGGACGCGCGCACCACCAGCACCGGGTCCACGAGCAGGCGGACCGGCTTCTTGACGATGGCCTCGCGCTCCGCCGTCGCGAGCCGGACCGCGTGCTGCGCCATGACGTCGATCGGCTGGCGTAGGGTGGTGAGCGGGGGCTGGGCGATGCCCGCCAGCGGGCTGTCGTCGTACCCGACCACGGCGATCCGCTCGGGGATGTTCACGCCACGGGTTCGCGCCTCCGCCTGGAACCCGATGGCGCAGGCGTCACCCGCGGCGCAGAGCACGCCGTCGATCTTCCCGCCAAGGCGCAAGAGCCTGGAGAACGCGTCCGCGCCGTCCTTGCGCGAGTACTCCGGCGCGTCGACGATGGCCTCCGGCGCGAGCGTCACGCCGCCCTCCAGGAGCTCCCTCTCGAACCCAAGCAGGCGCTGCTCGGCGTTGTAGTGCTTTCGTGCGCGCGGTCCGCCGTAGATGACCCCGAGCGTGCGCCGGCCCCGCTGCAGGAGGTGCTGGGCCGCGAGGGCGCCGCCCTTGACGTTGTCCGACGTGATGATGGACGCGCCCGGCACCTCGTTGTCCAGGATGATGACGGGCACCCCCGCCTCGGCGTACGCGGTGACCGTGTAGTGCGGGGGGACGAGGCAGAGCGAGAGGAGCGCCACCGGGCGGGACGACCCCTCGATCAGCTTCATCAACCGAGCATGCTGGTCGTCGGGGCTCGGATCCGACTCCGGCATCAGGCACTCCACGATCGTGAACCCCGGCGGCAGGAGCTTGCGGACCTGCGCGTACATGAGCCCCTGGAACTTGGATCCGAAAGTTCGAGAGGTGACGGCGATCTGCGCGTACATGTGAGGGGCTCCACGACGTGTCAGAACTTCGCCATCAGGAACAGCTCGCTCGTCGTGTCGAGCCGCTCGGCGAGGGGCGTGAACCCGGGGGCCCACGACGTCCCGGGCGGCGGCGGGCGCGAGGCCGGCGCAGCGTCGTACGCGGCCTTGATCTGCAGCCCGGTGCTGAGCGTGCCGTTGATCCTCACCCGCACCTGCGCCTTCGCGAGCACCCGCGTGTCCTCGAGCGGCCGCAGGAGGCCGGCGGCGCCCTGCTCCTCGTTCAGGTTCGTGAGCGCCTCGATCGAGGCCTCGAACGTCACGGGCTCGAGCACCTCGCCCGCGTAGCCCGCGAACAGGCGCGCGGAGTGGATGTCGAGCCGCGACGGCGGAGAGACGGGGTCCTCGCGCGAGAAGTCGTACCCCAGCTCGAGGCGGAGGCCGTGACGCCTGGTGCGGACGACGTCCATCCCGTAGCCGACCTGGGCGCCCAGCACGAGCTGCTTGCCGGCCGGCTCGTCGCTCGCCGCGCCGGCGAGCAGGTAGAGGGAGCCGCGGGCGGAGAGGAAGCGGTCCCATCGCGCGTGGGCCGACCAGCTCTTCCGGGTCGTGCGCGTCTCCTCGTGCAGCTCGTCGGGCCCGATGCCCGGGCGCCCGTCCGACTCGGCCGGAAGGAGCAGGCGCGATCGTGCGTAGGCCGCCGAGCCGCCCACGAGGAGGCGCTGCGTCCGGCTCGTGCGGGCGAGGTGGCCCTCGGCCGAGTACCCGAACGACTCCGTGTTGCCGCCGGTCTGGTACGCTCCGGCGCGGAGCTTCCCCGACCACGCCACGCCGTCCACGTCCTGGCGCTTCTCGAACGTGAAGCTCGGCCCGGCCGCGGCGCGGGAAGGCAGCGCCGCGAGCGCCAGCACGAGCAGGGCGGCGAGCCCTCGCCGCCGCGCCCGGAGCGCCGGCGGGCGCGGATCCCGCTCCCAGCCTGGGTGGTCGGCACGGGTCATCTCGCCGAGCAACCCGGGGGGCGCGCCGGAGATTCCGTGCCTGCCCTGGGTCAGCATCCCGGCCCGCGACGCTCTGCAGGCCCGCCGGGCGCTCGCCCGCTCCGCCGCCGGCCCGCACCCGCCCCTCCTCGCGGAGGGACGGGCGCGGCGCCACGTCGATCACCACCAGTAGAAGCTGGCCCACGGGTACGTCCCCGCGGTGAAGCTGAACGTGTACGGCGAGCTTCCGGGCAGGGGCATCCGCCCGCAGGTGACCGCGGTGCCGTTCACGGTGACGGTGCGACCCTCGGCGTTGGAGCAGCCCCAGCCGTAGATCGTGCCGGTCACCGTGTAGCAGGCGGCGCCGGTGGTGTTGAAGTTGCCGCTCTGGCCGCCGCTCACGGCCGTGCAGGTGCCGCCGCTCAGCGTGAACGTGGCCGTGACGGCCTGGGCCGCGCTCATGGAGACGGCGCAGGTGGCGGACGAGCCGCTGCAGGCGCCGCTCCAGCCGGTGAAGGTGGAGCCGCTCGCCGCGGCCGCGGTCAAGGTCACCGCCGTCCCGCTCGCGAACGTCGCGGAGCAGGTCGCGCCGCAGTTGATCCCGCCGGCGCCGGTCACCGTGCCGCCGCCGCTCCCGGCCCTGGTGACGGTGAGCGCGTGGGTCGGCGTCGTCCCGGTGAAGCTGGCGGTGACGGCCCGGTCGGCGGTCATCGTGACGGAGCACGTGCCCGTGCCGACGCAGGCGCCGCCCCAGCCGGCGAAGGTGGAGCCCGCGGAGGCGGTCGCGGTGAGCGTCACGGTCGTGCCGCTCGTGAGCGAGGCGGAGCAGGTGGCGCCGCAGTTGATGGGCCCGCCGGCGACCGTGCCCGCGCCGCTGCCGGACCGGGTCACGGCGAGGTCGTAGCTCGTGGGGCCCGCGCCGGCGGCCACGGTGATACCGACGACCTTGGCGTGGTCGACGCTCCCGGCGGTGAACGCGATCACCACCTGGCCGCCGGAGCTGGCGGTGGTGTTGAAGGTGCGGGCGATGGCCCTGTTGGCCCCGCCGGCGGCGCCGAAGATGTCGAAGGCCGAGAGGACGGTCGCGCCGTTGACGGCGACGCTGAAGAGGCGCTGGCCGGCCGCGGTCCAGTAGGACTCGACGAAGTAGAGGGTCACCGCGTAGGGGCTCCCCGCGGTGAG
>JAEYOU010000241.1 GCA_023411405.1 Pseudomonadota bacterium
GATCGCGGCCCGCCGCGCGGTCGCGCAGGCGCTGGGGGCGGAGTGCGTTCCGGCGCCGGAGATCGCGAAGGACGCGACCGGCGCCCCGTCCGTCCGTGGCCATCCCGCGCTGCACGTCTCGATCTCGCACTCGCACGGGCTGGCGGTGGCCGTCGCCGCGCCGTTCGCGGTCGGGGTCGACGTCGAGCGCGCCGAGCCGCGGCCCGAGGCGCTGGCGCGGATGTTCTTCACGCCCGCCGAGCACGCGCGGCTCGCCGCCGTCCCCGGGCCGGAGCGCGAGGAGCTCCTGCACGTGCTCTGGACGCGCAAGGAGGCGGCGAGCAAGGTCGGCCGCTGGGGCGGACGCCTGTCGTTCGGGACGCTCGACTGCTCGGGCGAGACGGTGACCGTGTCGGGGCGGCGGATCGCGCTCCGGTCGGCGTTCACGGCGGGGTACGCGCTGAGCGTCGCCCGCGAGGTGGGAGGGCGTGCTTGATGAGCCCAGGGAGTCTGGCAGGGAGGGGCGCAGCTCCTCCGACGCGGGGCAGCCGCGCGCAGCCGCGAAGCGGCGAGCACGGCGCAGGGCCCCGCGCAGCAGGGGTGGGGGCCCGACGGCTTTGCCGGCGGGGCGGGGCGGCACGCCCCGTGAAAGGTCAATGATGGACGAGGCCAGCTCGCGATTCGTCGACCGCATCGCCGTCGAGAAGCTGCTCACCGAGAAGCTGGCGCGCGTGCGCCACCGGCCGGCGCTGCGCGGCGACCTGACGCCCGCGGCGCTCCCGCGGCCCGTCTCGGATCGCGTGCAGCTCCACTCGTACCCCGCGGAGCGCCCGCGCGGCACCGTGCTCTTCGCGCACGGGCTCTACGAGAGCCAGCGCGAGATCTACGGCTTCCTGTTCTCGGGCCTGCGGCGCCACGGCTACTCGGTGGAGCTCTACACGCTGCCGTACCACTACGAGCGGACGCCGGCGGAGAGCCTGTTCAGCGGCGAGTACTTCTTCAGCGCGGACCTCGTCCGCACGCGGCTCGCGTTCCTCCAGGCGGCGGAGGAGCTGCGCGGCTGCCTGCGGAGCCTCCGGCGCGATCGCGGCCACCCCGTGTACCTGGCGGGCTTCAGCATGGGCGGGGCGCTCGCGCTGCTCGTCGCCTCCTCGCTCCAGGCGCTCGAGGGCGCCTGCGTCATCAACCCGCCCGCGGACTTCCCTGCGCTCATCTGGACGTCGCCGCTGTGCAGCACCATCCGCGCCGACCTGGAGCGCGCCGGCGCCGACCAGGGCGACGTCGCCACCTGGCTCCGCGACATCGACCCGCTGCACGTCCGGGCCGAGGGCGCGGTCCGCGGCCGGGTGCTGATGGTCCAGGCGCTCTACGATCTCGTGACCGCCCAGGAGCAGTACGACGAGCTCGCGTCGGCCTGGGGGTTCCAGCACCGCGCCGTGTACCCGGCCGGCCACCTCAACACGCTCCGGGTGCCGCGGCTCGCCGACGACCTCGCCCGGTTCCTCGACGGGCTCTCCGGTACCCCCGGCAGCCCGCCGGACGAGGCCTGATCTCATGGCAACCCCCGCCGCACCGAACGGCCCCACCCCGGGGCGCCCCGACCGCCGACGCGCCGCGATCCTCGCCACGGGCTCCGCCCTGCCCGAGGCCGTCGTCACGAACGAGGAGCTCATCGCGCGCCACGGCCACGGCGTCACCGCGGCCGCGGTGAAGAAGGTGTTCGGGGTCGAGACTCGCCGCGTCGCCGCGCCGGGCGTCGCCGACAGCGACCTGCTCGCCGAGGCCGCCCGCCGGTGCCTGGCCCGGGCCGGCGTCGCCCCGGAGCGGCTCTCGAAGCTCATCGTGACCAAGTTCCTGGGCGACCGCCTCCTGCCGGCGACGGCGGCGCTCACCCAGCGGAAGCTCGGGACCCGCGTCGCGTTCCAGGCGTTCGACGTGGACGGCGGCGTCAACGCCTTCGTCCAGGCGCTCGAGGCGGGCGCGGCGACGATCGCGACGGGGGACGAGCTCGTCCTCGTCACCTCGGGCGGGATCGTGAACCGGCTCGTCTCGCGCACCGATCCCCGTCACGCCTTCCTCTTCGGCGACGGCGCCGGCGCGGTGCTCCTCGGGCCCGCGGCCGCGGGCGGGCCGCGCATCGAGGCGATCCGGGTGCGCACCGATCCGCGCGCGCGCGACTTCGCGCGCGGGTTCGAGCTGCGCAAGGTGGCCGTGCAGGACCTCCACGGCGCGAAGGAGTACGGCGTCCTCTTCGACCTCTACCGGGCGGGCGACTGGAAGGAGATCCAGCCGTTCGTGCTCGAGACCGTGGAGCAGGTCGCCGCCGAGGCGCTCGCGGCCGCCGGGGTCGACCTCGCCGCCGTGGACCTCGTGCTCGTCACCGAGAACCACGGGCGGCTCTGGAGCGCGGTGCTCGAGCGCCTCCGCGTCCCGCGCGAGAGGACGCTCTCGATGCTCGCGGAGTGCGGCAACACGATGTCGGCGATGCTGCCGCTGCTCCTCGATCGCGCCGTCTCCCTGGGCCGGCTGGGCGGGGGAGGGCGGGTGCTCCTGCTCTCGATCGGAGAAGGGCTGAGCTGCGGCGCGGTGGTCGCGACGCTCTGACAGGAAGGCGGGTCGTCATGGAACGGCAGGAAGTGTTCGCGAAGGTGTCCGAGCTCCTCACCGATTACCTCCGGCTCAGGCCCGGAGAGCTGACCGAGGCGAGCCACGTGGTGCGCGACCTCGGCGCGGACTCCCTCGCGATCGTCGAGCTGGGGTTCAAGTTCATGGAGACCTTCGGCATCGCAATGGTCGCCGCCGACGACGAGAACCTCGTCGTGGGCCGGCTGGTGGACACGATCCGCGCGATGACGAAGGCGTGAGCGTCGCCATGCCGCAGACGATGATCGGCTCGACCAAGGAGTACCCGCCGGCGCGGCCGCTGCTCCTCGCGCGCAACGCCCGGATCGCCGCCACCGCCGCCGCCCTCCCGGACGAGGTGGTGACGAACCAGGCGCTCATCGACGAGCTCGGCGTCCACGCCACCGCGCGCGCGGTCGAGTTCTCCATCGGCATCCGCGAGCGCCGCCGTGGCCGCCTGGACGCCGCCTGCGCCGACTACCTCGCGCAGGCCGGCCAGCTCTGCCTGGAGCGGGCCGGCGTCCGGCCGGGGCAGATCGATCGCGTGATCTACGCCCGGCTCTTCGGGGACCACGCCGTCCCCTCGACCGCGTCGGTCCTCGTCCCGCGCCTCGGCCTCCGGCCGGACGTCCCCGCGATGGACATCTCCGCGGCCTGCAGCGGCTTCGTGCACGCGATGGGCCTCGCGCTCGGGTTCATCGACGCCGGCGACGAGCACGTGCTCGTCTTCGGCGGCGATCGCGGCGCGCTCGACCGGACCGCGAAGATCTCCAAGGACACGCGCACCGTCTTCCTGAACGGCGACGGCTTCGCCGCGATGCTCCTCCAGCGGAGCGACGCGCCCCACTTCAAGTGCAGCTACTTCTACACCGACAGCGAGCTCGCCGACTGGGCCCACGTCCCGTTCGGCACCGAGCTCCTCAACGGCGCGCAGACCTTCGGCCCCGAGATGTTCGCGCTGACGATGCCGGACGGGAAGCGCATCCACCAGTCGGTGCTCGACTCGTGCCGGATCATCTCCGCGCGGCTGCTCGCCCAGGCCGGGCTCCGGCTCGAGGACGTCGACTTCTTCGTCACGAGCGACCAGACGCACCTCGTCTGGCAGGAGCAGCTCCGGGCGCTCGGCGTCCCGGAGTCGAAGAGCGTGAGCTGCTTCTCGCGCTACGGGAACACCGTCGCCGCGATGGCGCCGCTCAACCTCGACGAGGCGATCCGGACCGGCGCCCTCCGCCGGGGCATGACGGTGATGATGATGGCCCACGGCGCCGGCGGGAGCGGGGGCGGGTTCATCTTCACGTACTGACGCCGCGGAGAGTGGCCGCTCGCCCGTGGCTCCTCCTCGTCCGCTCGTGCTGAGCCTGTCGAAGCACGAGCGGTGCCCGGGTTCCGGCGGCGAGACCTCACCGCCGCCGGTCCGCTCTCCGCGACTTCGCCCGCGGGTTCGAGCGAAGGGGCTTCGCCTTCGCGAGCCCGCGCAGGATGTCCAGCCGGTTGGCGGGCGCGTCCGGCGCGAGGAAGTCCGGGATCGTGTCCTTCGTGCGGCGCGGGCGCCGGAGGAGCTCCACCGGCCACTCGGTGATCCGCCGCTTCCGGACGTGCACGTACCGCCCCGTCCGCGGCTCGTCGATGTACTCCTCCTGCAGGACGAGCGCGATCGGCTCGTCCGCGCCCGGCGTCTCCTGCGCGCACGCGAGGTCGACGGCATCCGGGTAGGCAGGGGCGCGCATGGTCGGAGGATAGCGCGCCGGAGAGGGGCAGGGGAGGGTGGTCCCGCGAGCGCCCCGCCGCCTGCCGGGGAGCCGGGGCGTCCGGACCGCGCGCCCCGTCCGTCGCGGCCCCGTCGTTCCCGCCGTGCCCGCGCGCGCGGGAGCGCAGCATCTAGCCCGGAGGTGGTCGAACATGACGACACCGGAGCAGGCCACGAGGGAGGCGCCGCCCACCGAGCGGAGCGCGATGGACGAGCTGAAGGAGGTCCGCAAGACGCTGCAGGACGCGGGGCTCACGTTGCTCCAGGCCGCGACGGCCGCGATCAACGCCGCGGCCAAGGACACGCTCAGCGCCACCAAGGCGGTGATCGGCGCCGCGGAGGACACGCTCGCGGCGGCGGAGGCCAAGGTCAAGAAGGTCCGCGAGCAGCTGCGCAAGCCGGAGTGAGGGGGCCCCGACAGACCCCGCCGCCGTGACGGGTCCGTGACAGCCCGTGAACACGTTCGCGCATGCGCGCGCTCATGGTCCAGGGGAAGTCGCCTCCCGCGTACTGGGGCTACGAACACAGCCTCCCCTTCATCGGGAAGCAGGCGACCCACCCGCCGCTCGGGCTCGCGACGCTCGCGGCGCAGCTCCCCGGCGCCTGGGAGCTCCGCATCGCGGATCTCCACCTCGGCCCGGTCACGGACGAGGAGCTCCGCGCCGCCGACGCGGTCCTCGTCTCCGGGATGCTGGTGCAGGCCCCCTCGATGCGCGAGACGCTCGCGCGGGCGTCGCGGCTGGGCAAGGTCACCGTCGCCGGCGGCCCCGCCGCCACGACCAGCCCGGCCGCGTTCCCGGAGGCGCGTCACGTGTTCCAGGGCGAGGCGGAGGGGCGTCTCGATCGCCTGGTGGACGTGCTCGAGCACCCGGGCCGCCCCGCCGAGCGTGTGCTGTCGCCGCCCGGCGAGGCGCGCCCGAGCATGGCGCTCTCGCGCGTGCCCCGCTTCGACCTCCTCGCGCTGCGGCGCTACGCCTCGATGGCGGTCCAGGTCTCGCGCGGCTGCCCGTTCAGCTGCGAGTTCTGCGACATCATCGAGATGTTCGGCCGCGTGCCGCGCGTCAAGGCGCCGGCCCAGGTCCTCGCCGAGCTCGACGCCCTGTACGCGCTCGGCGCCCGGGGCGGCCTCTTCATCGTGGACGACAACTTCATCGGCAACCGCAAGGCCGCGGCGCGGCTCCTGCCGGAGCTCGCGCGGTGGCAGCGGGAGCACGGGACCCCCTTCGACCTCTACACGGAGGCGAGCCTCGATCTCGCCGCGGACGAGGGGCTCGTCCGCGGGCTCGTGGAGGCCGGCTTCTCGTCGGTGTTCGTCGGCCTCGAGACGCCGGACCCCGAGACGCTCGTCCGGACGCAGAAGCGGCAGAACCTGCGCATGGACCCGGCGGCGGCGATCGCGGCCCTGACGCGGGCCGGCCTGGAGGTGTTCGCCGGCTTCATCGTCGGCTTCGACGGCGACGACGCGCGCGCGCTGGAGCGGCAGCGGGAGTTCATCGCGGCCCTCCCGCTCCCGCGCGCGATGATCGGCCTCCTCACCGCGCTGCCCGGGACGCAGCTCCGGCGCCGGCTGGAGCGCGAGGGCCGGCTCCGCGCCGAGGCCACCGGCGACCAGTTCGACCGGACCAACTTCCGGACCACCATGCCCGAGGCGGCGCTGGTGGCCGGGTACCGCGATCTGCTCGCCGCGCTGTTCGGCGCCGACGCCTTCTTCGCGCGGTGCGAGCGGAGCCTGCGGATGACGCCGGCCGGCAAGGGCTCAGGGATCCGCGGCGAGTCCCTCGCGGCGCTCGCCCGGGCGGTCTGGGGGATCGGCGTCCGGGGGGAGGCGCGGCGGCGCCGCTGGTTCTGGCGGCTGCTCCGCGTCGGGCTCGGCCAGGGGGTGTCGGGCGTGGCGCGGGCGGTGGAGTTCTCGATCGTGGGCGAGCACTTCATCCGCTACACCGCCGAGGAGGTCCTGCCGCGGCTCGAGCGCAGGCTCCTCGAGATCCGCGCCGCGGCCGCGGGCGGAGTGCAGGGGGGCGTCGCCGCCGGGCCGGAGGGCGGCTGATTGCGGCGCCCAGCCGGCTTGATCCCATCACCGCTCGTGCTTCGACAAGCTCAGCACGAGCGGACAGGAGAAACCCGCTCGCCCTGAACCTGTCGAAGGGCGAGCAAGCGGGCTCAACGCGGGTGAGCGCCGCTATGAGGGGGCGCCCGCACGGTGGGCTGCCTCGTGGCGCGACCATCCTTACCCTTCGGAGATGCAACCTGCGAGCGCGCGTGTCACCCCGGACGCCCCGGGCGGCCCTCGACGGGCGGGCGTGCTGGGCGCCGCCCGCAAGATCGTCGTCGCGATCGTGGGGACGGCCGTGCTGCTCGTGGGCCTCGCGCTCGTGGTCCTGCCCGGCCCCGCGTTCGTCGTCATCCCCGCGGGCCTCGCGATCCTCGCGACGGAGTTCGTCTGGGCGCGGCGCCTGCTCCGCTACGCGAAGGAGCGCGCGGTGGCGCTCGTGCGGCGCCAGCGGGCGGGGCGGTTGGCGCGGGAGCCCTGAACGCCGGGGCCGCGCGCCGGGCGTGGGCGGTCCCGGGGTCCGTCCCGCGACCCCCGCCCGGTACCCTCGCTCCAACGTCATGGACGGCTCCTCGCGTCCGGGCTACTCGATCTCGAGGACCAGCTCGAGCAGCCCGCCATGGACATCCCCTCCGCGACCAAGAAGACCGCCCTCCCGGCCGACCGCCTCTCCGCCGCCCGCGCCGACGCGGAGCGGTGGCTCCAGCGGATCGAGGCCCTCCACGCCCGGTACCGCGCGGGGGAGATCCACGTCCGCCTCCCGCCGCGCTTCTCCGAGCCGCGCCGCCCCCTGGCGGAGCTCGTGCAGACCGACCTGCCCGCCAGCCAGGCGGCCCTCGACGCGGCCGCGGACGGGCTCTTCTACTCGCTGCCCGTGGCGTTCGATCCGGCGGAGAGCGTGGGGCCGTACCTCGCCACCGTCGATCGCGATCCGGACGGCGCGCCCTACCGGTTCCTCGATCTCGGCGCCCTCATCGCCTCGCACCCCTTCGGCGAGAACGACCCGGGGCTCGTCGCGGCCCTCCTCTCGGGCCTGCCGTACGCGGCCTCGCGCTACGCGCACTCCGAGTACCAGACGGTCCTCTCGCTCCGGCTCAAGGCCGAGCTGGGCCGCATCGCGCCCCCGGGGACGCCCCGCTTCTTCGTGGTGAACACCGGCGCCGAGGCGGTCGAGAACGCGATGAAGGCGGTCCTCCTCAACCGCGTGAAGACGTCCGCCGGCGAGCGCGAGGGCGAGGCCGAGGTGCAGGGGTTCTTCGTCGTCTCGTTCGAGGGCGCCTTCCACGGCCGGACCCTCGGCAGCCTCGCGGTGACGCACCGCCGGAAGGCGCGCCTCGGCTTCCCTACCTTCGACTGGCCGCACGTGCTCTTCCCGGTCGAGGACCCCTCGTCGCCCTCGCGCACGCAGAAGCGCGACGACAAGACGCTCGAGCAGCTCTGGATCCTGCTCGCCACCGGGCGCGTGCCCGGCGCGCCGCGCCCGCTCGATCAGTTCCGCCGCCAGCTCGCGGCGTGCGACGAGCTCCTCGCGCAGCTCCCCGGGGATCGCGCGGCCTGGCCGGCGCTGGTGAAGGGGTTCGTCGAGGACCAGCGGGCGCGGCTCGACCCGGCCGTCCTGCGGCGGGCGCAGCGCGTCGCCGGCGTGCTGGTGGAGCCGATCCAGGGGGAGGGTGGCCTCCGGTTCGCGTCCGACTCGTTCTTCCGGCGGCTGCGGCTCCTCACCCGGATCTACGACGTCCCGCTGCTGTTCGACGAGGTGCAGACGGGGTGGGGCGCCACCGGCCGGCTCTGGGCGCACGAGCACTTCGACCTGCCCTCGCCGCCCGACGCGGTGATGTGGGCGAAGAAGGCGCAGAACGGCATCCTCTTCGTGAGCGAGGACCTCGCCACGTTCTTCCAGGAGGAGAAGAAGTTCAACACGACGTGGGAGGGCGACTCGGTCGGCATGCTGCGGCTGCTCGGGTGGCTCGACCGGCTCGACCTCGAGGAGGTCCGGCGCACCGGCGCGCTCGCGCGCGAGGGGCTCGAGGCGCTGGCCCGCGACTACAAGGGGTTCCTCTCCGGCGTCCGCGGGCGCGGGTGCATGCTCGCCTTCGACGTCGTCCGGGCCGACTGGCGCGAGGGGCTGCGCGACCGCGCCTTCCGCCGCGGCCTGCTGCTCCTCCCCGCCGGCGAGCGGACGCTCCGGTTCTACCCGCGGTACGACATGACGCCGGCGGCGATCGACGAGGCGATCGCGCTGCTGCGCCGGGCGGTCGGGGACCTGCTCGGGACCCCCGCGCCGGCCGGCGTCCAGACCGGCCCCGAGGTGCGCGGCGGGACGGTCGACGTCCCGCTCGGGACGCTGCAGCTCGTCGACCTCACCGGCCCGGGCGCCGGGGAGCTGCTCCCGAAGGTGTATGCCCTCGAGGCCGAGCGGTACGGCTCGCGCGACGGCCGCCAGCCGCTCCTCCAGTATCCGCCCGAGACCCTGGAGGCGACCCTCGGCCACGCGCGGGCGGTCGGGCTCGGCCTGCGCGACCGGGTCACGGGCCGCCTGGTGGCGTACGCGATCGGCAGCCCGCTCGAGAACCACGACGAGCTCGGCGTGCGCGAGGATCCGGCCTTCGGCGACGGCGACACGCTCTACCTCCAGGCCACCGCGGTCTCGCCGCAGCTCAAGAACCAGGACGAGGTCGAGGCGATGATGCTCGACGCGTTCCGGGCGCGCGCCGAGTGGGCCGGCTTCGCCGCGGTGTCGATGCTGATCGAGGCGCCGGTGATCGAGGTCGGGCCGGCCTGGCTCCGCTCCGCCGCGGTGGTCTTGACGGTGGACGACTACCTGCGGAGCGGGGTGCGGGTGGTGTACTTGCGCGCGAAGCTGGCCGCGTAGCCGCAGACGGACCCGCGGGCACCCTCCCCAAGCGGGCCGCGCGCGCGAGCGCCCCGCCGTCGTACACGGGTCGCACCGACCCGTGGACCAGGACGACCCCAAGCAAGAGGCCTTCGACGAGCTGGACGAGCTCCTCCGGGAGCTCGTCCGGCCACCGAAGCCGTTCGGGCCGGAGGTGGCGCTCGAGCCCGGCGGCCCGCCGCGCTTCCAGGTGCGGCGCCTGCTCGGGACGGGCAGCCACGGCGTCGTCTGGCTCGTCCGCGATCTCCTGACGGGCGCGGAGCTGGCGCTCAAGACCCTAAACCCGCACCTCGTCGGCCTGCTCGCGCAGCTCAAGACGGAGTTCCGCGCGCTCGCCGACCTCCGCCACGAGAACCTCGTCTCGTTCTACGAGATGTTCGTCACGCACGAGCACTGCTTCTTCACGATGGAGTACGTCCCCGGCGTGACCTTCCGCGAGTGGGCGCGCGGCGACGCGAGCGAGGACGGGCGCCGGATCCGCGCCGCCCTCGCGCAGCTCGTCCGGGGGCTCTCCGCGCTGCACGGCACCGGGAAGCTCCACCGGGACATCAAGCCGGCGAACGTGCTCGTCACCGCCGAGGGGCGGCTCCGCCTCCTCGACTTCGGGCTCGTCACCGACATGGACGCGCGCGGGCGCGCCCGGGGCGAGCGCGTCGGCACGCCCAAGTACATGTCGCCGGAGCAGGCGCTCGGCGTCCCCGCCACCGTCGCCTCCGACTACTACGCGGTCGGGGTGATGCTGTACGAGGCACTGGCCGGGGTCCGGCCGTTCCGCGGCGCCGCCCACGACGTCCTGCTCCGCAAGCAGCTCGACGCGCCGCCGCCGCCATCGACGCTCGCGCCCGACGTGCCGGCCGACCTCGACGACCTGTGCGCGCGCCTGCTCGCCCGCGATCCCGATCGCCGGCCGTCCGGCGCCGAGGTGCTGGCCGCGCTCGGCGTGGCCC
>JAEYOU010000535.1 GCA_023411405.1 Pseudomonadota bacterium
GGCGCTCGACCGCGAGGTCTGCGAGAAGGCGCTCGTCGTGGTGTGCGGCGGCGGCGGCGGCGTCGCCTGGAGCTATCTGGGCGCGTTCCAGCTCCTCGAGCGGTACGGCCTCACCCCGCGGCTCCTCGCGGGGACGAGCATGGGCGCGGCGCTCGCGCTGTTCCGCGCGCACCGCCCGCAGTGGCACATGGAGGACGTGGAGGAGGTCCTCGCCCAGCTCTCGTTCCGGAGCCTCTTCCGCTTCCTCCAGGTGGACTCGCGCTACGGCCTCCCCGCCGCCATGCGCCTCTACCTGCGCGCCGCCATCGGCCCGTTCCTCGGGACCGACGACGGCCGGTCGCCCACCCTCGCCGAGCTCGCGATCCCGCTCGTGGTGGCGGTGACCGGCGTCCGGAACGGCGCGCTGCCGCGCGATCCCAGCTACTACGAGCACCTCCTCGACGCGGCCGACGAGGAGCCGCCCGCGAGCTTCGTCTCCCGCACGGTGGCGAGCGTCTTCGAGGAGGTCGGCGAGCTCTTCGCCCAGCGCGACCGCCTCGCGCGGATCCACCTCGGCGCGGACGAGCTCACCCGCGACTTCGACGCCATCGACGCGGTCGGCTTCTCCTCCGCGCTGCCCGGCGTCATCCACTACGACATCCTCCGGGAGGACGACCGGATGCGGCGGCTCCTCGACGAGCTGTTCCACCGCGAGGATCTCTTCCGCCTCGTGGACGGCGGGCTCGTGGACAACCTGCCTGCGCGCGCGGCCTGGGAGGTGGTGCAGCGGGGCCACGTCGGCTCGCGCAACGCCTTCGTGCTCACGCTCGAGGGGTTCGCGCCGCGCCTCTCGCAGCCGCTCTGGTTCGGGCTCCAGCAGCTCGCCGCCGGCAACGTCGCCTGGAACCTGCCGTTCGCGCACTTGCACGTCGCGTTCCAGCGCGTGCTCTCCCCTGCGGACGTCGTACCCTCCGCGACCGACCTGCGCCGCGCCGTGAACGAGGGCAAGGCCGAGCTCCACCCGGAGCTGCCGTTCCTCGCCCACATGGTCCGGCCGTTCCCGGCGCTGGAGCCGACACCGCCCCACCCGTGAACGCCCGCGCCCGCGCCAGCGCCCGCGCGTAGAATGCACGCTCCCCGGAGATCCCCCATGGTCAAGACCGCCCTCGCTCCGCTCCTCGCCCTGGCGCTCCTCCTCGCCCCGCTCGCCGCGCGCCCCGCGGGCGGACACGTCGACCACGGCGGCGGCGCCGCCGACGCAGCGCCCGCGGCCAGGCCGGGCGCTGCGGGCGCCGTCGATCCCTCGGTGAAGCTCGTCGTGAGCAGCGAGGCCGGCGCCCTCGTCGAGGTGCCCGTCCGCGCCGCCGCGCCAGGGCGGCACGACTTCGAGGTGATGGTCGACAAGCGGCGCCAGGCGCTGGCGGGCTGGGGCGGCGCCTTCAACGAGAAGGGCTGGGAGGCCCTCCAGGCGCTCGAGGCCGGCGCCCGGGCCGAGGTCCTCCGCAAGATCTTCGCGCCGGGCGAAGGGCTCTCGCTCAACTTCAACCGGATCCCCATCGGCGCGTCCGACTACGCGGTCTCCCGCTACGCGCTGGCGGAGACCCCGGGCGACCTCGCCATGGAGGAGTTCTCGATCGAGCGCGACCGGAAGCTGCTCATCCCGTACGTCCAGGCGGCGCAGGCGCTCCGGCCCGACATGCGGTTCTGGGGCTCGGCCTGGTCGCCGCCGCCCTGGATGAAGGACAACGGCGCGTTCGACTCCGGAAAGATGAAGGACGATCCGAAGATCTACGCCGCGTACGCGCTCTACCTCGCGAAGTTCGTCGAGGCGTACCGCGCCCTGGAGATCCCGGTCGAGGCGGTGGCGGTGCAGAACGAGCCGTACATCCTGACCGCGTACCCGTCGTGCAAGTGGGAGCCGAAGCAGTACCGGACCTTCATCCGCGATCACCTCGGCCCGACGCTCGCCGCGCGGAAGAGCGGCGCCGCGATCGTGCTCGGCACCTTCAACCAGCCGGACAACGAGGCGCACGCCAAGGCGGTCCTCGACGACGAGGAGGCGCGGGCCTACGTCGGCGCGCTCGGCCTCCAGTGGGACGGCCTGCCGATCGTCCGCGCCGCCCGCAAGCGCGTCCCGGCGCTGCCCGTCTGGCACACCGAGACCGACTGCGGGAACCACTGGTGGAAGCCCGGCTTCCAGGCGGAGCGGCCGCCCAACGACGTGGCCTACGCGATCGAGACCTGGCGCCACATCCGCCGGTACCTCGACGGCGGCGCCGAGCTGTACAGCCTCTGGAACATCGTGCTCGACGAGACCGGCAAGAGCATCGACGCGGCGCGCCCCTGGCCACAGAACTCGGCGGTGGTGGTGGACCGGGCCGCGAAGAAGGTCACGTACACCCCGATGTTCCTCGCGTTCCAGCACTGGAGCCGGTTCTCCGTCCCGGGCTCGGTCGTGCTCGAGCCCTGCGGGACGGACAACGCGCTCGCGGTCGTCCGTCCGGACGGCTCCTTCGCCGTGCAGCTCATGAACCCGGGCACGGCCGACATGAAGTTCCGCGTCCAGCTGGGCAAGAAGGCCTGGGACGCCGTGCTCCCGCCGAAGAGCTTCGGGACGCTCGTGATCGGTGCGCAGGCCCTCTGATCACGGTCAAGGGGGGGGGCGGCGGCACGCCCCGGTACACCAGAACCTTTTCTTATGGCTGCATCACCTCCGCTATTGAACGACCGGCCGCCGTGAGGCATCTTTCGGGACCCACCTTCGCAGGGACCCGACTCCGATGATCAAGGCCGACACCCTCTGGCTCGACGGCAAGCTCGTCCCGTTCGACGAGGCCCGCGTCCACGTCCTCACGCACGCCCTCCACTACGGCATCGGCGTGTTCGAGGGCATCCGCGCCTACCAGACCGCCGACGGGCGCTCCGCGGTGTTCCGGCTCAAGGAGCACATCCGCCGGCTGTACGACTCGGCGCACGTGCTCATGATCCAGATCCCGTTCCCGGCCGAGCGGCTCGAGCAGGCCTGCGTCGAGGTGCTCAAGTCGAACAAGCTCGCCGCCGGCTACCTCCGCCCGCTCGCCTTCACCGGCGCGGGCGCGCTCGGCGTCGGCGCCCAGAACCCGATCCAGGCGATGGTCGCCGCGTGGCCGTGGGGCGCCTACCTGTCGGAGGAGGGGCTGAAGCGCGGCATCCGCGCCAAGGTCTCCTCGTTCACCCGGCTCCACGTCAACGTCTCGATGGTGCGGGCGAAGGTCACCGGGCAGTACGTGAACTCCTTCTTCGCGACGCGCGAGGCGTCGATGGCCGGCTACGAGGAGGCGATCCTCCTCGACACCGAGGGGTACGTCTCCGAGGGCGCGGGCGAGAACCTGTTCATCGTGAAGGACGGCGTGCTCAAGACCCCGCCCCTCTCCTCCGCCGTGCTCGCCGGCATCACCCGCGACTCGGTCATCCGGATCGCGAAGGACAACGGCGTCGCCGTGAGCGAGGAGAAGTTCACCCGCGACACGATGTACCTCGCCGACGAGCTGTTCATGACCGGCACCGCCGCCGAGGTGACGCCGGTCCGCGAGGTGGACAACCGGAAGATCGGCAAGGGCGAGCCCGGTCCGGTGACGAAGAAGATCCAGGAGGTCTTCTTCAAGGCGGTGCGCGGCGAGGAGCCGAAGTACCGCGAGTGGATTACACCGTACGACCTGGGTGCGAAGTAGCCCACGACGGAATCAGGCCTTCTTCTGCCTCGTTTCGCGCGTCCGCGTTCCTCCGGGAACAAAGGCGGGTGCCTGGCCGTTGTGCGCCCGAGAGGTCAAATGAGTTGACCTCCTCGCGAACTACGGTCAATATCCGCCCGAGTTTCGGGCAGTTCCAACGTCAGGGGCGGGGGCCCGGACCCAAGCGCAACCAGTGACGGGCGCTCGCCGCACCGAAGCAGGCCGTCGCGCTCGGTCGCTTCCCGCCCAGGAGACAGGGAAGATGCGGATCCGATACGTCGACATCGACGATCGTATGGAAGACCTCGCCGAGCGGATGCGCGGCGACCCCGAGCTCGCGACCGAGTTCCTCCATCGCTACGAGCTCTCCTGGCTGTACCACGAGAACGCGCTCGAGGGCGTCGTGTACTCGAGCCAGGAGCTCGAGACCGCGCTCGCCGAGCCCACGCTGACCGACGCGACGTTCGTCTCCGCGCTCACCGAGATCCGCAACCACAAGGCGGCGATCGACTTCGTCCGAGAGGAGGCCAAGGTCAAGAAGCTGAAGCTCGGCCCGCCCCTCGCGAAGCGGCTCTACGAGCTGCTGGGCCAGGGGATCGAGGGGCGCGCGGTGGCGGACTACCGCAAGGACATGCCGCTCCACCGGGCCTACTTCCACGAGATCGCGCAGCCCGCGCGGATCGTCCCGCTCCTGCAGAAGCTCTTCGACGCCTGCGAGACGTCCGACTTCCGCAACAGTCACCCCGTCCAGCAGGCGACGAAGCTCCACCACGGCTTCATGCAGGTGTTTCCCTACACGGAGAACTCGGGCCGGGTGGCGCGCCTCGTCGCCAACCTCGTCCTCCTCCACCAGGGCTACCAGCTCCCGGTCATCGTCCACGCCACCGACCGGCAGCGGTACTACGAGTCGCTCCGGCTGCCCGAGGCCACCCTCCGGGACCTCACGATCGAGGCGCTCGACAACGCGCTGTCGCAGGCCGAGAAGCTGTTCGCCGAGGCCCCGTCGAGGGTCCGGAAGGCCGCGCGGTAGGGCGACGCCAGCGGTACGAAGGGTACCCACACTGGGGTGAGAATCGTGGCGCCCGGGACTCACCCTCGAGGGGGTCCGGCAGGGCGCCAAGCCCTTCCTGGACCGCCGTCCCAGCAGGCAAGATACCGTCTCAACAGGCTTTTTCCGGGGGCGGCCACACGCCCTGGGCCGAGCGTGGCAGCAGCGTCGCCGGCTATTGTATAGCTACGCCCCTTCCATGCTCCTCGGAGCCCACGAACCCATCGCCGGCGGCATCTCGAAGGCCTTCGCTCGCGCGGAGGAGGACGGGGCCGACTGCGTCCAGGTGTTCACCCGGAACGCCCGGGGCTGGGCGGCCCGCCCTCTGGACGACGACGAGGTGGAGCGCTTCCAGGGGGAGGCCCGCCGGACCGGGAAGCCGGTCGCCGCGCACGCCTCCTACCTCATCAACTGCGCCTCGGCCGATCGGGTGGTCCGCGAGAAGAGCTGGGCGGCGCTCGCCGAGGAGCTCGGCCGCTGCGAGCGGCTCGGCATCCCGGCCCTCATC
Source organism: Pseudomonadota bacterium (assembly GCA_023411405.1). Classification (GTDB taxonomy): domain Bacteria; phylum Myxococcota; class Myxococcia; order Myxococcales; family Anaeromyxobacteraceae; genus Anaeromyxobacter. The sequence continues at coordinate 5,246 of JAEYOU010000535.1, forward strand.
TTTCATCCCGGGAGCCACGCGGATGCGGCCGAGGGGACGAAGCTCGTGATCGAGGCGATGGAGCAGGCGCTCGAGGCGGTGCCGGGCAAGGGGCAACTCCTCCTCGAGAACACGGCGGGCCAGGGGAGCTGCCTCGGGTTCCGGTTCGAGGGGCTGGCCGAGCTGCGCGCCGGGCTGCCGGCGAAGCTGCGCCGCCGCACGGGGGTGTGCGTGGACACGTGCCACCTCTTCGCCGCCGGGTACGACGTCACGAGCGAGGCGGGGTACGAGCGGACGATCGAAGAGCTCGACGCCACCGTCGGCCTGACGAACGTCCACGCCTTCCACCTCAACGACTCACAGAAGCCGCTCGGCTGCCGCGTGGACCGGCACGAGCACATCGGCCAGGGCGCAATGGGGCTCGCCCCCTTCCGCTGCCTGGTGAACGACGCCCGGTTCGCGGAGACGCCGGGGTACGTCGAGACGGAGCTACGTTTCAAGGAGAACATCGAGGCGCTCCGCCGCCTCGTGCGCGCATGAAGGCCATGTCCGAACGTCACGACGAGCCCCCCGGTACCAGCCGCGTGCGCCCCGCCCTGCGCGCCGCCCGGATGGCGCTCTACCCGCGGGCACCGGACCAGACCCGGTCGAAGCTCGACCGGCTGGTCGAGTTCGCGCGCGGGCACGAGCGCGGGCTCATCCTCACGCACGACAACCCGGATCCCGACTCCCTGGCCGCGGGCGTCGCGCTCGCGCACCTCCTGGGGAAGCTGGCCGGGGTGCAGGCGGAGGTCGCCTACGGCGGCATCATCGGGCGGTCGGAGAACCGGGCGCTCGTGAAGGTGCTCAAGCTGCCGGTGATGCCGGTCGCCCGGGTGGACTTCGACGACTACGACCTCATCTGCATGGTCGACACCCAGCCCGAGCAGGGGAACCACTCCCTGCCCGCCGCGCACTTCCCCGACGTGGTGATCGACCACCACCCCGAGCGGCCGGACACGCAGCTCGTCTCGGTGTCCGACGTCGGCGGCCCCATCGGCGCCACGTCCACCCTGCTCGTCGGCTACTTCCGGGCGAGCGGCCTCAAGGTGCCGCCGGAGATCGCGACCGCGCTCTTCTACGGCATCAAGGCCGACACCCGCGACCTCGGGCGGCAGACCACCTCGCAGGACGTGGACGCGTACCTCTGGCTCTTCCCGATGGTGGACAAGGAGGCCCTCGGGGAGATCGAGCACCCGAAGCTCCCGGCGGATTACTTCCGCCTGTACCACCTGGCGATCGAGAAGGCCCAGGTCTTCGGGGACGCGGTGGTCTGCGATCTGGCCGACATCTACGCGCCCGACATGGTGGCCGAGGTGGCCGAGCGGTTCATGTCGCTCGGCGAGATGCGGTGGTCGCTCGCGTTCGGCGAGTACGAGGACGCGATCTACTACTCCATCCGGACCAGCGATCGCCGGATGAACGCCGGCAAGCTCATCCGCGACGTCATCGAGGGGAAGGGCGGCTCCGCGGGCGGCCACGGCACGATGGCCGGGGCGCGCCTGCCGGTGAAGGGCCTCTCCGCGGCGGCGAAGAAGCGGCTCAAGGAGGAGGTCGTGCGCGACTTCCTCGACGCGTTCGGGGTGCGGGCGCGGAAGGGGAAGAAGCTGGTCTGAGCCTCACCGCTCGCCCTTCGACAGGCTCAGGGTGAGCGGCCGTTCTTCGCATCCGCTCGTGCTGAGCCTGTCGAAGCACGAGCGGTGTCGGGCGCGCGCGGGACGGCCCGCTTGATCTACCTCGACCACAACGCCATCACGCCCGTGCGCCCCGTGGCGCGCGCGGCGGTGGCGCGGGCGCTCGAGGTCTTCGGGAACCCGAGCTCCGTGCACGCGGCGGGGCGCGCGGCGCGGGAG
>JAEYOU010000276.1 GCA_023411405.1 Pseudomonadota bacterium
GACCTTGCTCGCGCTCCGCTTCGACGACCTCGGCGTGCGCGCGAGCCTCGCGTCGCGCCTGCTCGACCGCGGCGATCTCGACGGCGCGATCGGGCTCCTCCGCGAGGGGCTCCGCGTCGCCCCGGGCGAGCTCGCGCTCCAGCTCCGGCTCGCGGACCTGCTCGCGGCCAACGAGCGCATGGACGAGGCGGAGGAGGCCTACGCGCGCGCGCTCGATCTCTGCCCCGAGGACGCCGACGCCTGGGAGCGGCGCGGCCGGGCCCGCCTCTCCGCGGGGCGGGCCCGCGAGGCCCAGGCGGATCTCGCCCGGGCGCTCGCGCTGCGCCCGCAGAACCCCGCGCTCAAGGAGCTCGTCCGGAGCCTCACGCCCGACGAGGAGCGGTTCTGGAAGCCGTACCAGCTCGACGCCCGCGCGATGGCGGCGAAGGCACCGGCCGCGCGGCCGGACGAGGACGCGATCGTCCTCGGCGAGCTCCACGTCACCCGCGTGCTCCCCACCGGGCTCTCCTCGAGCTACACGCACCGCGTCGTGAAGGTCCTCACGCGCCGCGGCGCGGACGCGTTCCGCCGGCAGAGCCTCCCCTGGACGCCGGACCGGCAGGAGCTCCGCGTCGAGCGCGCGGCGGTGCTGAAGCCGGACGGCCGCACCGTCGAGAGCCACGGGGAGAGCGTCTCCTCCGCCAGCGAGCCCTGGTACCGCCTGTACTACGACCTCATGGCGCGCAACCTCTCGTTCGAGGCGCTGCAGCCCGGCGACGTGCTCGAGCTCGCGTGGCGCGTGGACGACACCGCCTCGGAGAACCTGCTCTCCGACTACTTCGGCGACCTCACGTTCGTCGACGAGACCTCCCGCAAGCTCCGCTTCGACTACGTGCTGCTCGTCCCCGAGGCCCGCGCGATCCACGCCAACGCGCCCGCGGGCGTGGCGCACGCCGAGCGGGCGCTCCCCGGCGGCGTGCGCGAGCACCGCTACACCGCGCGCGATCTCCCGCGCATCGTGCCCGAGCCCGGCATGCCGGGCTGGAGCGAGGTGGCCCGCTACCTCCACGTGTCCACCTACCGGAGCTGGGACGAGGTGAACCAGTTCTACTGGCGGCTCGTGCGCGATCAGCTGAAGCCCACCCCGGAGATCCAGGCGCTCGCGCGGCAGCTCGCCGCCGCGGCGACGGCGGGACAGGGCGCGGCGATCCCGGCGAAGGCGGACGCGAGCGGAGGGGCAGGCGGAGGAGCCTGCTCCGGAGCGAGCGGGGGGTCCGGGGGGGCGCGCAGTTCGTGCCCCCCCGGCAAGATGACACACGCGCTCGTCCAGGCGGCCTACGGCTTCGTCGTCTCGCAGACCCGCTACGTCGGCCTCGAGTTCGGGATCCACGGGTACAAGCCGTACCGCGTCGATCAGGTCCTCGCGCGGCGCTTCGGCGACTGCAAGGACAAGGCCTCGCTCCTCCACGCGCTGCTCGCGTCGATGGGGATCGACTCGCGCATCGTGCTGCTGCGCATGCGGCGGCTGGGGCGGATCCCGGAGCAGCCCGCCTCCCTCGCCGTCTTCAACCACGCGATCGTCTACGTGCCCGAGCTCGATCTCTGGCTCGACGGCACCGCGTCGTACTCCGGCACGCGCGATCTGCCCGCAGAGGACCGCGGGGCGACGGTGCTCGTCGTGAACCCCGACGGCCCGCCGCGGTTCACGACCATCCCGGAGGCCGGCGCGGGCGACAACCGGCTCGAGGCCGAGCTCGACCTCGCGCTCGCGCCGGACGGCAGCGCCGCAGTGCGCGGGCTGTGGCGCGCCTCGGGCCAGGCCGCCCCCGACTTCCGCCGGACCTACGGCCCCGCGGAAGGGCGGAGGAAGCTCCTCGAGCAGACCCTGAGCCGGCTGTTCCCGGGGGCGAAGGTCGACGAGGTGACCGCCGCGGACCTCGGGCGGATCGAGGACGACGTGGAGCTCCGGTTCGCCGCGTCGGTCCCGCGCGCCGCCCAGGCGGACGGGGCCGGGCTCCGCTTCACGCCCTTCGGCGCGGCGCAGGGCTACGCCGAGTCCTACGCCTCGCTCGCCGCGCGCACCCACGAGCTCGACCTCGGCGGCCCGCGCGACACGCGCTTCCGCTACCGGTACGCGCTGCCCGCGGGCTGGCGCGTCGTCGACCTCCCCGCGCCGGCCCACGGCGAGGCGCCCGTCGGGCGGTTCGAGCTCCGCTTCCACGAGGAGCCCGGGGCGATCGTCGCCGAGGGCCGGATCGCGCTCGCGGGCGCGCGCGTGAAGGTGGCGGAGTACCCGTCGTTCCGGGAGCTCATGATCCGGCTCGATCGCGCCTTCTCCCGGCGCGTCCGCATCGCACCCGCCGTCGCGGCGAAGGAGACACCGTGAGTGGAGGCCCCCTGACGCCCTTCCGCGCGCTCGCCCTGGCCGGCGCGGCCCTCGCCGCCGCCCTCGCCACCCTGGTGGGCAACCTGACCTCGGGCGGTTTGAGCGAGCGTGAGGCGGCGATCACGGCGCTGGCGGCCTCGGGCGAGGAG
>JAEYOU010000299.1 GCA_023411405.1 Pseudomonadota bacterium
GCGGGGGAGGGGGCGCGACGTCCGACGAGTCGCCGCCCACGCCCGTCACCGGGCGCAGCCGCGTGACGCCGCCCGCGGACCGCAGCCAGGGCGCCGCCTCGCGGCTGGCGGGCGATCCCGATCCCGATCGCCCGCGGCGGCGCGAGGAGCAGGCCGAGCCCACGTTCGCGGTGGTGGCGGCGTTCGAGATGCGGACGGTCCGCCAGCGCGGGACGTTCCGGATCGACCTGAACAAGTTCAACGCGGACAACATCACGCTCCGGTTCGACGAGAACATCGGCGACCTGCGGGCGCTGAAGAACGATCGGACCCACTTCCGCGAGGTGAACCTCGAGGACGCGCTCTACGTGCAGCGCGAGATCCCGGTGTCGGTCGACGGCTTCAACGCCCAGGACTTCGGCCAGTTCGTGAACTTCGTCGCGGTGCACCTCCGGAAGAAGCACGCCGGGGGCGCCGTCACCGACGACGAGGTGAAGATCGACCGCAAGACCTTCAACTCCGAGGGGAACGCCTTCAAGCTGCTGTACGGCTGGAAGGGCGACAACGATCGCCGCAAGTGGCTCGAGTACGACGTCTCGACCACCTGGAGCTTCTTCGGCGGTCACGAGGTCACGACGCCCGCGCGCACGATGACGCAGGGCCAGCTCAACCTGAGCCCTCCGTTCCAGCGCAGGACCGTCGAGCTCCAGGGCGACCCGGGCGCGCTCGCCGCGGCCGGCGCCCGCGCGGTGACCGTGAAGCTCTGGTACCGCCTCGGCGCCCGGGAGCAGGTGAAGCAGGTGACGCTCAACCCGGCGCGCGGGCAGCTCTCGGACCGCATCGAGTTCCTGCTCCCCGCCGACTCCTGGTCGTACGACTACGAGATCACCTGGCGGCTCGCGGGCAACCGCACCGCCTCGACCGGGCGTCGCGCCGGCCAGGACGCGATCCTGTTCGTGGACGAACTTCCGACCAGCCCGTGAGGACCCGAGCCATGATCCGAGCTTCCATCTCCGTCGCTCTCCGTGTCCGCGCGCTGGCCCTCGCGGTGGCCGCCCTGGCCGCCGCCGAGGCCCGCGCCCAGACCCTGACGTTCGTCTACGTCGCCCCCACGGCCACCATCCAGTCCACCTTCCCCGGCGCCGCGGCGCAGGTCATGGCCGGCGGCTACTCCGGGGTGACCGTCACGGCGGCAAACCAGGCGGCCATGCTGGCGGCCGCGCCGCCCAACATGGTCCGGACGTTCAACTCCCTCCAGCCCGGCACCCCACTCCGCGCCCGCGTGGATCGCGTGCTCCGGATCAACGGCGGCATCACCGACAACCTCGTCTTGCTCACGGACGACCGGACCGGGCTCAACGCCGCCTCGACGGGCATCTTCGCCACCGCGCGCATCAACTCCCTCGTCGCGGTCTGGCCGGCGGCGTCGGTCGCGCCGGCCAGCGCGGGGCGCCACCGCGGCGTCATCCGGCTCGGTGAGCTGGCGGCGGGCCAGTTCGCCTCCGGGTCGGGCGGCTGGCGCCGCTGGGAGAGCGTCATCCTCCACGAGACGCTGCACACCGTGTTCGTCGGGGAGAAGACGCGCTGGGGCTCCATCAGCATCGTCTACGGCGGCGACGGCTCGCACTACATCTCCGAGATCGCAGGCGAGCAGGAGAATCCGTTCGAGGAGGGGCTCGGGACGTTCTTCGGGATGAGCCATGACGACCCCGCCGGCCTCGACGATCTCGCGCGGTTCTTCTCCCGCACCAACCACCGGTACCTCATCGAGAGCCGTTCGGTCCTCGCGGGCACCGCCGAGGTCTGGAACGCGCCGCACCGCGAGGAGGAGCGCCCGCTCACCGACCTCGCCCGCGCCGAGGATCGCACCGGCCGGTACGTCTGGCGGTACTACCGCTGGCGCGACGTGCCCGGCTGGTACCTCCTGTTCTCCGAGTCGACGTCGATGGCCCTGAACGGCTACTTCTGGAAGCACGTGAACGGCAACCGCGACGAGGCGCTCACGTTGATCGAGGCGAGCGCGGCGGCGATGGCGTTCGATCGGCGGAAGCGCTTCCCGACCTACGCCGTGAATCGCCTGGCCTTGCAGATGGAGGCGTTCGCCGGCACGGCCGCGGGCCGCACGGCGCGGACCTCCCGCCGGCTCACCTCGAGCATGTACCCGTTCGCATTGCTCGACCTCATCACTCACTTCGGGATGACGGAGCAGAAGTACCGCCAGGACTACGATCGCAATTACCCCGACCGCCAGCCGCTGGCGTACGCCGCCTACTGGACCACGCACCGGGCGCGCGTGCAGGAGATCGCGCGGCCGTTCATCACGAGCGATCCGATCCGGTTCAACGAGGCGGTGGCGGCGATCCACCAGTACTTCCAGACGGCGCCGACGATCCTCACGCCTCCCTGACTTCGCACCGCAGTATCCGTGCCCGCTCGGCCTGAGCCCCCACAGGCTCAGGCCGGGCGGACCCTCTGAATCCGCGGGCTGTTGCGGCCCCGCTCCCTGCGCTCGTTGTCTCCTCGTGGAACGCCTCGAGCCCGGCGGAAGGGAAGGGGGCCCCGCCCTCGGGGCGGCTCCGATGGGCGGGCTCGAGGCGTGCCGCTCGTCGCGGCCTTCGCTCCGCTCGCTGACAGTCACGCGTCTTCTCTCTCCGCTCGCCCTGAGCCTGTCGAAGGGCGAGCACCGCTGCGCTTGCGGACACGGTCTCGATGCCCCTCGTGCTGAGCTTGTCGAAGCACGAGCGTCGATAGAGCGTTCACGACGGCGCGATCACGCCGGCCTCCCGTTCCACTCCTTCCCGTTCAAGAGCCACGTCAGCCCGTTCGGTGCCTCGCCGCGCACGGTGAGGAAGCCGTCGTGGATGCACCGGTGATGGTGGAAGGCGCAGACCGCGACCTGATTGCCCAGCTCGTCGCCGCCGCCGTGCGAGCGGTAGATGATGTGGTGTGCGTGCGCCGCACGGTGGCTGCACCCGGGCACCTGGCAGTGCCCCTCGTCGCGCAGCCGCACCTTCTGGGAGCGGCTCGCGGCCTTGGCTGGTGGCCCCCAGACCTCGAGGAAATGGCGCGCGACGACGCTGAGGCACCGTCCCGTGGGGATGGGCGCCCCAACGGACCGACGGACCGTCGCGATCGCGGCCGCGAGCAGGGTCGCGACGCTCCGCGGAACGGACGCGGCCAGCTTCCCGCGTGCACGCATCTGCCGCGCCTCGGCCGCCTCCAGCTCCCGGCGCAGCGCGACGACGGTCATGAGGCGCGCCCGCGGTGTCCAGGCGCGGATCTCCGCCTCGGGGAGGTGCGCCAGCGCCCGGAGCCGCTCGTACGAGAGCCCCGACGCGCGGGCCGCGCGGAGGGCAGGGCTCCCCCAGACCCGCTCCTCGAGCGCCGCGCGTTGCTCGACGGCGCGGCCGGGCATCCCGAGTCGCTCCTCCACATAGTGGCGGAAGGACGCGAACCCGAGGATGAGGTGCATCCCGCTCCGCCGGATCATCTCGGCCGTCCAGCCGACGCACTCCTCCCAGCCCTCGCGGTGGCGCGCCAGCGCCCGGACGGCGGCGTCGATCTCGGCCGCCGAGGAGAGCTCGTCGAACCCGCCCTCCGGAGCGACCCACGGCGGGAGGTCCGTGAGCATCGCCCAGCGGTCCGTCTCCTCTTCCAGCTCTGCCTTTCGCGTCGCGAGCCGCGCCTCCCGCTCTTCCCGGCTGCGGAAGACCTCGCGGGTGGTCGTACGCTCCGCACGGGCATCGTCCACGCCCGCAGGGAACGAGCCCAGGTACTCCTGCGCCATCGCCTCCAGCCGCTCGAACGTCTTCGAGCCCGGGAGCTCCTGCCCCGCGCGCTCCAGGGCCTCGTCGATGACGGCGCGGTCCTCCGGCGTGCAGCCGATCGTGAATCGCCCCCACTCTTCCTCGCCCGCGTCTCCCCGCGCGGCCTTCACCGCCGCCTCGAGCGCGCGGACCGTCTCGACCTTGGCCCGCTCTACCCACCGGGCCTCGTCCTCGCCCCGGGCGACGGGCAAGACCGCCTGCGCCGCCCGCATCGTGACGGTGCCGCCCCGGAGCGCCGCCCGCAGCAGCGGCCGGGTCCGGAGCTCCCGGGCCAGGTGGACGAGGTTGAGCGCCGTGCGCGGCGCGATGTCGAGGACCTCGCGCGCGTAGTCGCCGAGGTGGTAGCCCAGCTCGGGGAGCCGGTTCCCCACGCGCAGCGCCGCGAGCCCTTCCGCGATCGCGAGCTCCGTCGCCGCCTGGACGCGCGCCGCCATCACGAGCCCCAGCTCGGTGTCGTCGGCCCCCTTCTCGCCGCCCCGGAAGACCGGCACGAGCTCGAACGCGCCGAGCCGCGGGAACTCGACCTTCGGCGGCGGCGCGTAGCGGGCGCACCACGCCGGTTCGCGGGTCGGGCTCGATGTGTCGGCGGTGGTCACGAGCCATTGATCGCATGGCGGTCTGACATTGGATCCAAACCGGGGAGAGCGCCGCGTGGCAACGGTGACCGCGCCGACCGGCGGCAGATGCGATCGCTCGCGCGAGCGCCGCCTTAGGAGACAAGACCGGGTTCAGACGCCGCGTACGCTGCGAAGGCCTCCTCCAGCGCTGGCCGGAGCCTGCCCTGCGCCGCGGAGATCCGCTGCGGTTCCAGGTCCGGTCGGCCAGGCGCGTCGATGTGCGAGCAGTCGAGGTAGGTCGGGTATTGCAGCTCGAGCTGCAGGGCCCCGCAGCGCGGTGGGCGGCCGTAGTGGCGGGTGATGAAGCCGCCCGGGAAGGGTTCGTTCCGAGACACGTCGAAGCCCTGCCGCTGCAGCGCCCGCTCGAAGGCGTCCGCGGTCGAGGGTGCGCAGGAGGTCCCGCGGCAATCCCCGATGCAGACCTCGTGCTCCGTGGGGCCCATGAAGCTGTGCAAATCGACGAGCAGGGCCCTTCCAAAGGTCGCGAGGGTCTCGTCCAGCGTCCGTCGTAAGGCCGCGTGGTACGGGGCATGGTAGGTGGCCACCACGGCCCGGTGGTCCCGCGCGGCGTCCGGCTCCAGGTAGATCGGCTCGCCGAGGGCCGTGGTCCTGGCGATCAGCGCTCGATGGAAGTCTCCGTAGAGGAGGCCGGCAGGATCGCGGTTGAGATCGACCACGTAGCGGCTGTGCGTGGCCGCGATCATCGTCACCCCGAGCTGCGGCAAGAATTCATAGACCTCGGGCAGATGCCAGTCGGTGTTGCGAAGCCACGCGCGGTGCGCAGGCGTGAACCGGTCGGCGATCGCAGCCGGTACGTGGACGCCGCTGTGGGGAAGGCTCGCGACGATGGGCCGCGGCCGGCCTTCCGCAGGTCGCAGGACGAAGAGCTCAGGATCGCGTTGGCTCACGGCGGCGAGCGGCGCTCCGCGGGCGCGGCAGGGCGGGGATCCGGTGCGCCATCCCGGGCACCCGCGAGCCGGCGGTTGAGGTCCATCGCGACCGGGTGCTCGTCCCCGGGCCGGAGGAGTGGCCGATACGGGGGGATGAACGCGAAGCGCCGGAGCCCGGCCACGGGCACCCGGAGCGTCACGGTGATCGTGCGCGTGCGGGTGAGGGTGCTCTCGCGGGCGGCGGCGACCGCCGCGTACGAGACGAAGCGCGCGGCTCCCAGCCCCGAGACGATGAGCCCCGTCCGCGTCGCGACCACGCGACGCAACGGAGTGGCCCACCGCCATGCGACGAGGGCGCCGAGAAGCGGCAGGACCAGCAGGACGACGCCGAGCGGAGCGTCGACTCCACCACCTCTCAGCAGACCCAAACCAGCGACGATCAGGGCGCCGACCCACAAGGCAGGGACGACGACCGAGACGAGCTGAGTGCGCTCGCCTGAAAGCGGAACGCGCTCTACGTCGCCTGCAGGGACGGTCGGTTCCATCGGCCTGCTCCATCGTCCGGCTCCAAGGCCATCCCGCCGAGCATGGCACGGGGACTCCAGGGACCACAACCGCCGTCGCGCCCTGCTGCGATCTCCGGGCAGATGCGTGCACGCGGCGAGCGCCTCGGACTCGCAGCCCCACGAGAGGGGGCGCGAGCGCCCCTCACCGGACGCCCGCGCCGCATCCTCCCTCCGCACTCCTCACAGCGACTTCAGGTACTCCACCAGCTCGCTCTTCTCCGTGTCGTTCAGCCCGAGCTCGAGGTGCCCGTCGTAGTGATCGACGACGTCCCGCAGGGTCTCGAACCGCCCGTCGTGGTAGAAGCCGCGCTTCGCGTGCGAGGAGAGCCCCCGGAGCGGCGCGGTCCGGTAGCCGCCGTCGGGCGAGCGTTGCGCCTGGAAGTCGTCGATCCCGATCTCCTCCGGGGAGTGGAGGTTCCAGCCGGGATCGGTGAACAGCGGCGGCACGTGGCAGGTCGCGCACTGGCCGCGGCCGGCGAAGAGGGCCTGCCCGCGCTCGGCGGCGCCGGCGTCGAAGCTCCCGGGGGGCGCGCGCGGCGGCGCGAGCGAGAGCTGGTAGGCGTGGAGCGCGGGCAGCTTCGGGGTGACCAGGTCCTCCTCGACGCGCACGCGGCCGAAGCCGTTCCGGGCGGCGACGGGGAAGCGCGACGCGTCGTCGAGGCGGGCGTCGGTGAAGTTGCCCTGGCCGTGCATCTCGAGCACCGCGACGAGCGCGTTCCAGTACGGGACGGAGCCCCAGCCCGTCGAGGTGTGGAGGTTCACGCCCGCCAGGCCGAACGCGGGCGGGATGAGCGTCGCCGCCGTCTGCCCGTCCGGCCTGAAGGCCTTGCCGTCGAGGATGAGCTGGGCGTCGAAGCGGCCGGGCCCCCAGCTCGCGAGCACCTGCCGGACCGTCGCCTCGTCCACGCCGAGCACCCGGGTGAACGGCGACAGATCGGGCGAGAGCGCCACGATCGCGCCGACGTTCAGGTCCTGGTTCGCCCAGCCGTCGAGCCGCCGCCCGATGCCCGGGGCGACGGAGTCATCCACGGTCGAGTGGCAGAGGGCGCAGGTGATCCCCACCGAGCGCAGGTTGCCCTGACCGTCGGGGAACGCCCGGATCCCCACCACGGCGTTCCGCTGCAGGAGCGCGAGCGTCGTGTCCGGGGAGTCGAGATCCACCTGGCCGGCGCGGAGCGCGTCGAGCGTGGCGCGATCGAGCGCCTCCGCGTCCACCTTCAGCCCGACCGAGAGCGCCGTCCTGGGCGAGACACCGGGACCGACGCCACCGCGCCCGCTGCCCTGGATGGCGTCGTGGAGCTTCAGGGCCCCGCCCCAGAACGCCTCGTCGCCGAACGTGTCGAACCGGAAGATGCGCCGGCCGGTCTCGCGGTCGATGCGCACCTCGGCCGCCTTCGTGCCGCCCCCCGCCTGTCTGATCTCCTGCGGCGCGGCGGCCACCGGGGCCGCCACGACCGCGGTTCCCTGCTCGCAGCCCGCCAACCCCGCCGCCACCAGCGCCGCCCACGGTCCCATCGTCATGGTCTCACTCCTCCTCCGCCGTTGATGCGGCGGACGGAGGCGCGTAACCGCGGGACCCAACCGGTGTGGGGCGAGCGTCCCCGCGTTCAGCGCAGCGACGCACCGGGCGCCGCGCGCATCCCGGGGGCCTCGCGGCCGGTGCGCGCCACGTACTCGTGATAGCCGCCGCCGTACGGGTTCGGCCCGTCGGGCCCGAGCTCGAGCACGCGGTTCGCGAGCGCACCCAGGAAGCGCCGGTCGTGCGAGACGAAGAGCATCGCGCCCTCGTACGCGGAGAGCGCGGTGATGAGCATCTCCTTCGTCGCGAGGTCGAGGTGGTTCGTGGGCTCGTCGAGGACGAGGAAGTTGGGCGGGTCGTAGAGCAGCGTCGCGAGCACGAGCCGCGCCCGCTCCCCGCCGGAGAGGACGCGGCAGGGCTTCTCGATGGCGTCGCCGGAGAAGCCGAAGCAGCCGGCGAGCGTCCGGAGCGAGCCGATCGAGGCCCGCGGGAACGCGTCCTGGAGCGTGTCCCAGACCGACCTCGCGGGATCGAGCAGCTCCATCGCGTGCTGCGCGAAGTAGCCCATCTTCACGCTCGGCCCGAGGGCGACCGCGCCCGCGTCCGGCCGCGAGGCGCCGGCGACGAGCTTGAGGAGCGTGGTCTTCCCGGCGCCGTTCGCGCCCAGCACGCACCACCGCTCGCCGCGCCGGACGAGGAAGTCGAGGCCGTCGTGGACCGGGCGGCCGCCGTACGCCTTGCGGACCCCGGAGAGCTTCACCACGTCCTCGCCGGAGCGGGGCGCGGCGCGGAACTCGAAGACGACGGTCTTGCGGGTCTTCGGCGGCTCGACCTTCTCGATCTTGTCGAGCTTCTTCACGCGCGACTGCACCTGCGCCGCATGGGACGCCCGGGCCTTGAACCGCTCGATGAAGGCCAGCTCCTTCTTGAGCATCGCCTGCTGCCGCTCGAACTGCGCCTGCTGGTGCTGCTCGGCGATCGCCCGCTCGCGCTCGTAGAGCTCGTAGTCGCCGGAGTAGCTCGTGAGCTCTCCCGCGTCGATCTCGAGGATCCGCTTCACCACGCGGTTCATGAACGCGCGATCGTGCGTGGTCATGAGCACCGCGCCGGGGTAGTCGCGCAGGAAGGCCTCGAGCCAGAGGATCGACTCGAGGTCGAGGTGGTTCGTCGGCTCGTCGAGGAGGAGCACGTCCGGGCGCATGAGGAGGATGCGCGCGAGCGCGACGCGCATCTTCCACCCGCCGGAGAGCGCGCCGACGTCGCCGTCCATCATCGCGAGCGAGAAGCCGAGGCCGGCGAGGATCTCCCGGGCGCGCGCCTCGAGCCCGTACCCGCCCAGCTCGTCGAACCGGGCCTGCACGGCGCCGAACCGCTCGACGAGCGCCTCCAGCTCGTCCGCGCGGGCCGGGTCGGCGAGGGCGTGCTCGAGCTCCGCCAGCTCCGCCGCCACGGCCGAGACCGGGCCGGCGCCGTCCATCGTCTCGGCGACCGCCGAGCGGCCGCTCAGCTCGCCCACCTCCTGGCTGAAGTGGCCGATGGTGACGCCGCGGTCGATCGAGACCTGGCCCTCGTCCGGCTGCTCCTCGCGGGTGATGAGCCGGAACAGCGTCGACTTGCCCGCGCCGTTGGGGCCGACGAGCCCGACCTTCTCGCCGCGCTGGAGCGTGGCGGAGGCCTCGAGGAAGAGGATCTGGTTCCCGTGCTGCTTCGCGATGGCGTCGAGGCGGATCAAGGCGTGCCGGTGTAGCACGCCCGGGGCCGCGGCCCAACGCGGCGGGGGAGCGCGGGCCCCCTGTCGCTCGTGCTTCGACAAGCTCGGCACGAGCGGCATTCGAACACCGCTCACCCTGAGCCTGTCGAAGGGGGAGCGTATCGCGGCGGACCGCGGTCACGCCACCGGGACCTTGGCGCGCTGGAACTCCACCTCGATGGCGTCGATCGAGAGCTTGATCTCGTGGACCGCGATCCCGAGCGAGCCGACGAAGCAGGCGAGCGAGGCCACGAACGCGATCTGCGCCGCGAACGCGAAGCCGTTCACGATGCCGCCCATCGCCAGCGCGGCCAGGATGATCGACGCGAGCCCGAGGAGCTGCATGCGCCGGATGAGGTGGAGCCGGTGGCGGATGTTGACGAGCTGCACCTCCCAGTGCGGCTGCGGGTCGGCGAGGTGCTCGCGCAGCATGCCGCGCGCCACCGTGGCGAGCCCGAGGAACCGGGTGGTGTACGCGATGAAGAGGAGCGAGATGGCGGGGAAGATGAGGGCAGGGATGGTCGGGCTCATGTGGGGAGCGTAGCACCACGCCCCAACGCCCCCGTGGCTTCCCGGACGGCGCCGTGATCGAGATCCCCCCGTGGAGGCGACGCTCCCTGCCGTCGTGTCGTTCACCGCCGCCGCGCTCGCCGTGCACCTCTGGGCGGACGCGCGGCGCCGCCGGCTGCCGCGCGCGCTGGGCAAGGCGCTCGCCTCGGCCGCCTTCCTGTTCCTGGCCGCGCAACGGGCCGCGCCGGACCGGTACGGCCTCCTCGTCCTCGTCGCCCTCGCGCTCTCGGCGGCCGGCGACGTGTGCCTGCTCCGCCGCGCGAAGCCGGCGTTCCTGGCCGGGGTGGGCCTGTTCCTCGCCGCACACGTCGCCTACGCCCTCGCCTTCGCGCCCCGCTCGCGGCCGCATCCCCTCGCCGTCCTCGCGCTCGCCGCCGCCGGCGTCCTCGTCGTCCGCTGGCTCTGGCCCCACCTCGGCGTGCTGCGCGTGCCGGTGATCGCCTACGCGGTCGCGATCACGGCCATGCTCGTCCTCGCGCTCGGGGTGCCGGATCGCCGTGTTCAGCTCGGGGCGGCGCTCTTCTACGTCTCCGACCTCGCCGTCGCCCGCGACCGCTTCGTCGCGCCCGGCTTCTCGAACCACCTCGCGGGGCTGCCGCCGTACTACGCCGCGCAGCTCCTCCTCGCCTGGACGGCCGGCGGCGGGTGACGGTGGTTACCCTTCGACCCGGGGAGACTCCGACCCTGCGAGCGGGATCGGATCGCCGTGCGCGCACACTCCATCGCCAGTCACGCCGTCCTCGGTGACGGGCGCTCGGCGGCCCTCGTGGCCACCGACGGCACGGTCGACTGGCTCTGCTGGCCCACCTTCGACGGGCCGGCGCTCTTCGCCGCCATCCTCGATCCGGACCGCGGGGGCGGGCTCCGTGTCGGGCCGGTCGGGCCCGCGCGGGCGACCCGCCGCTACCTCGACGACACGCACGTGCTCGAGACGCGCTTCTCGGCGGCGGGCGGCGTCCTCCGGCTCACCGACTGGATGGCGCTCCCCGCGGAGCGGGGCCGCGGCCTCGCGCCGGAGCACGAGCTCCTCCGCGTGGCGACGTGCGAGGAGGGCGAGGTCGAGGTGGAGCTCACGGCGCAGCTCGGCCGCGGGTTCGGCGCGGAGCGCAGCCGGCTCCGCCACGCCGGGCCGCTCGGCGTGCGGCTCGAGCGACGCGACGGCCTGTAC
>JAEYOU010000539.1 GCA_023411405.1 Pseudomonadota bacterium
GGACATCGCGGCGCCGCCGCCTGCGCCGCCGGCCGGATCCAGCGAGACCTCGGCCGCGGCGATGGCGATGCGCTGCGCGTCGGCGACGGCGAGGAGGTGGGCCTCCTGATCGCCGAGATAACCGGCGTTGGCGTCGAGCACCGAGGCGAAGGTCACCTTGCCGACGCGGTACTGGGAGAGGGCGCTCTCCGTCGTCGCCTGCGACTGCACGAGCAGCCCCGTGCGGTAGAGGTCGATCGTCTCGAGCAGCGACGCGAGCGCGGAGCGCCGCTCGGCGACCCGCTGGTGGAGGGTCAGGAGCACGGCCTCGGCGCCGAGCGTGCTCCCGCTGGCGCGCGCCTCGCTCTCCGCCACCGCGCGCGACTGTTTCCGCCCCGACCAGAGCGGGAGCCCGACCGAGACCCCCGCCGTCCACATCGGGTCGAGCCTCCCGCGCAGCATGATCCCGGCCTGGAGCGCCACGTCCGGGAACCGCTCGCGGCGCGCGAGGCGCGTCTGCGCCTCGGCCTGACTCGCGGCGGCCCGCGCGCCGGCGAGCTCCGGGCTCCGGGACTCCGCGTCCGCCGACGCGGCCTCGAGCGCCGGGACCGCGGGGAGCGGCTGGTCGCGGACGGAGCTGCTCGTCGAGACCGGCGTGTCGAGGGGTCGGCCGCGGAGGCGGTTGAGCGCCTGGAGGCGGGCCGCCTCCTCGGCCTGGAGGGACCACCGGCGCTGCCGCAGCCGGAGGAGCTCGAGCTGCGCGCGCATCACGTCCGACTGCGCGCCGTCGCCCGCCTCGTACCGGGCGCGCGCCGTTCCGATCGACTTCTGCCAGACCCGCTCCAGCTCGTCGAGCAACGCGAGCCGCTCGCGCGTGACGAGCAGGTCGAGGTACCCCCGCCGGACCTCGGCCTCGGTCGAGAGCCGGAGCCGCGCCACCTCGGACTCGGCGCCCTTCGCCGCGAGCTTCGCCACGTCCTCGCGCAGCCCGCGCTTGCCCGGCCAGGGGAGCGGCTGGGAGAGCATCACCTGGTAGAAGCTCGTCTCCATCTCGCCGACCATGATCTCCTCGAAGCCGTCGTTCTGGATGCCGAGCGAGAGCGTCGGGTCGGGCAGCGCCCCGACCTGCGGCACGCGCTCGCGCTCGGCGCGGACGGTCGCCTCCGCCCGCTTGAGCTCCGGGCGAGCCGCGAGGCTCTCGTCGATGAGCTCCTGCAGCACCGGATCGGTCGGGAGCCCGTCCATGGCACCGAGTGCGTAGCGGGATCCCTTCGCGGCCTGCGCGCGGGCGAGGCCCGGCGCCACCGCAGCCACCAGGAGGAGCGTGAGGACGGCGGCGGAGGTCGAGGAGGGCTGCAGGGAGCGCCTGTTGGATGTGGTCATGGGAACTCGCGCGGCGGGCGTCGAGCCTGCCCTTAGCAGCGGCCGTGCCAGCCCTTTCCGGGGAGGGGCAGAGCCGGCGTGCCACCGGTTGCTCTTAGCGGCGACCGCGCTGGTGTCCGCGAAAATGCGCTCCGCGTCGCGCTGCGCCGGAGGCAGCTCCCGTCCTCCGGCTCCGTTCGCCCCGGGCCCCGGCCCGGTCACGGTGTGACCTGGCCCGTCACGGCCTCCGGCGCCGTGCCCTGCCGCGTCCGCTCGCATCGAAAGGTCGGGCAGGGACCGAACGCCGGGACGTTCCGGCCGGCCTCGCGCTGGCCCGCGCCTTGCTACGCATCGTGAAACCATGCGCGCGAGGTTCGGAACGGGTCAGCGGCTCTTCATCGCCTTCGCCCTCCTCGTCTCGACCTTCGCCGTCGCCTCCTACCTCACCCTGGCCCACGTCCGGTCGATCCACGACGGGCTCCTCGACTCGAAGCGGTACGAGGAGGGCGTCCGGCTGTCGCTCGAGCTGGCCAGCGCCGTGCGCGACCAGTACGCCCACCAGGCGCACACGATCATCCTCGGCGACGACAGCCACCTCCCCCTCTACGCGGGCGCGCACCGGCACGTCACCGACATGATCGAGCGGATCCGGGCCCACGCCCGGCTGCCCGACGAACGCGCGTGGGTCGACGAGATCGCGTTCGCGTCCGAGCGGCTCGACCGCGTGTTCCGCGAGCGGATCGTGCCCGCGGTCATGAAGCGCTCCGGGGCGGACGTCCAGACCGAGCACGCGCAGGCGCAGCTCCTCGTGACGCTGATCCAGGACCGGGCCGATCGCCTGGTCGATCGCTTCGAGACCGCCATCGGCCAGTTCCAGGAGGACGTGGCCCGGATGCAGGCGTCGGCGCTGCGGTGGAACATCTTCTTCGTCCTGGTGGTCCCGGCGCTGGCCGTCCTCATCGGCCTGTACGTGCAGCGTTCGGTCGCCCGGCCGGTGGCACGTCTCGCGGCCGGCGCCGAGCGGATCGCCCGCGGCGACCTCGACGCGCGGATCCAGATCGACACGCCCGACGAGTTCGGGGCGCTCGCGCGGCGGTTCAACGCCATGACGCGGGCGCTCAAGGAACACCAGGAGCAGCTCGTGCAGCACGAGAAGCTCGCCGGCATCGGCCGGCTCGCCGCGGGCGTGGCCCACGAGATCAACAACCCGCTGGCCGTCATCCTCGGCTACGCGCGGCTGCTCGGGCGGAAGACGACGGGCGACGGCGCCGCAGACCTCCGGATCATCGAGGAGGAGTCGCTCCGGGCGAAGGAGATCGTCGACGGGCTCCTGGACCTCGCGCGCCCGGCGCAGGTCGAGCGCGAGCGGGTCGATCTGCGCGCGCTCGCGGACGAGGCGGTCGAGCGGCTCCGCGACGCGCAGCGGCTCGACGGCGTCACGGTCCACGTGTCCGGCCAGGGCAGCGCCGCCGGCAGCGCGAAGAAGCTCCGCCAGGTGGTGATGAACCTCGTGCAGAACGCGGCCGAGGCGGCGCCCGGGGGGGCGGTCGAGATCGAGGTCGGCGGCGCGCCCGGGCTCGGCAGGCTCGTCGTGCGCGACACGGGTCCCGGCCTGTCGCGCGAGGCGCAGGAGCGCATCTTCGAGCCGTTCTTCACGAGCAAGCCGCGCGGGACCGGCCTCGGGCTCGCGGTCTCGAAGGGCATCGTCCAGGCGCACGGCGGAACGATCACCGCCGCGAACGCGCCGGCAGGCGGCGCGCGGTTCGAGGTGTGCCTGCCGGGGGCGGGGGAGGCGGCGCAGCCGTGACCGCG
The DNA here is from genome assembly GCA_023411405.1 of Pseudomonadota bacterium. Taxonomy (GTDB): domain Bacteria; phylum Myxococcota; class Myxococcia; order Myxococcales; family Anaeromyxobacteraceae; genus Anaeromyxobacter. The sequence goes on from JAEYOU010000539.1 coordinate 3,154, forward strand.
CGCGCGACGACGGGAGGATCCCTTCCATCGCCCTCGCGTCGACGAGCCGCTGGACGGACGCGGACACGCCGGGGCGCCGCCACCCCGCGCCGCGCAGGAGTCGGAGCGAGTCCGTTCCCGCCCCACCGGCGCGCGCCGGCTCCGTCACCATCACTGAGCGTCGAGCGCCCTCGTCCCGGCGTGGGTTGATCTCCGCGGCCGGCGTGGTTATGGTGATGTCGCCATGATGTGGGGTCGCATCGGTCCGCGCTCGAGCGCCTGCGGGAACCGCCGGAATCCGGCGGTGCAGCGGCGCGTGCTCGCCCGGACGCCGGCCTTCCTTGGCGACGGCGCTCCGGCTCTCGGCTGACCGAATCGAGACCTGGGGCGCCCTCCCGCACCGATCCGCGCGCGGCGCGTCGAGGCTCTCGCCTCGGCGTCCCTCGGCCCGTGCTCCGAGCGCGGGCCTGGTGTCCACCCCTCACCTCCCGGAGTCGATCATGATGAACGTCACGATCCGCGACGTGCAGAAGCTGTTCGAGCACCGCGCCCAGCCGTGCGTGTCCGTGTACATGTCCACCGACGCCGTGCGTCCGGGCGGTCCCGCGGACCGGCTGCGCCTGCGCAACCTCCTGCGGGACGCCGCCACGAGGCTCGCGCGCGTGCACCACGCGGGCGCCGTCGAGGGGCTCCTCGGGCCCGTGGCGGAGAAGGTCCAGCGGGCCTGGCCGCCGCGCGGGCGCGGGATCGCGCTGCTGCGTTCGCCCGACCTGAACGTCGGGTTCGAGCTCCCGGTGGAGGTGCCGGACGTGGCGGTGGTCGCGCCCACGTTCCACACGAAGCCGCTCCTCTCGTTTCTCGAGCGGAACCAGCCCTTCTTCGTGCTCGCGCTCGGGGCGGAGTCGGTCCGCCTGCTGGAGGGGGACGCCGACGGGCTCACCGACGTCAGCGCGAAGGTGATCCCGGCCGCGATCGGCCCCGAGCGGGTCGAGGCAGGGAGCGCCGGGCGGGACGGCGTGCGCCGCTGGTACGCGGCGGTGGACGAGGCCGTGCGCGAGTTCCTCGGCGCCACGGAGGCGCCGCTGGTCCTCGCCGGACCGCACGAGCGCCGGGCGCTGTACCGATCGGTGAGCGGCTTCTCCCGGATCCTGTGGGCCGGGGTCGACGGGGACGGGGACCGGCTCGACGAGGAGGCCCTGCACGAGCAGGCCTGGCCCATCGTGTGCGCCGACCAGGCCGAGGTGGAGCGCGAGGCGGCGATGCGCTGGCTCGCGTCCCGCGACGCAGGCCTCGCCACGGATGTCCTCTCGGAGGTCATCCTGGCGGCGGCGGAGGGGCGGGTGCGCCTGCTCCTGCACCGCGCGGGGACGCACCTGTGGGGCCGGATGGATCCGGCGCTCGGCTCGTTCGTCCTCCGGGCCGGCGAGGCGGAGCGGGAGCCGGGCGACTCCGACCTCATCGACGATCTGTGCGAGCTCACGCTCGTGCAGGGCGGAGACGTGGTCGAGATCGCGGAGGAGCGGATGCCCACCGAGATCCCGGTGGCCGCGCTCCTGCGGTACTGAACCGGCGGCACGCCGCCGAGCGAGGAGAGCACCATGACGAACCAGAACGTGGCAGTGCGAACCAAGCGCGCGGCGCCGAACCGCGAGCCGGCGATCATCCTCGGGAAGGAGGACGTGGAGCGCCTCCGGACCGTCGTGGAGGCGCACGTGTTCGGCCGGGACGAGCCGGCTGCCGAGCGGCTCGAGGCCGAGCTCGATCGCGCGACCGTAGTGCCCCAGGCCGAGGTCCCGCCGGACGTGGTGACGATGAACGCGCGGATCGTCTTCGAGGACCCGGAGGCGGGTCGCCGGCGGGAGATCACGCTCTGCTACCCGCGGGACGCCGACCCGGCGAGCGGCAGGATCTCGGTCCTGGCGCCCGTCGCGATGGCCCTCCTCGGCCTGCGGGTCGGGGACTCGATCGACTGGCCGCTGCCCGGGGGCCGCAAGGCGACCTTCCGGATCGCGTCGATCCTGGGACGGGACGAGGAGCCGCGCGCGGCGGCGCGGTGATGGCGGGAGGGCGGCGCCGCGTCGCGGCGTCGCGCTCCCGCGCCCCGCGGTGGTACCCGGGTCCGAACCACGGCCCGCCGTGGCTACGTTTCGACGGGCGCAGGAGGTGTCGTCATGGTGGTGACCACGAGGGACATGCAGCTGCTGCGGGCGCTGGTCGAGATCTACTCGCACGGCCGTGAGTCCGGCGCCGCCGCGCGCCTCGCGGCCGAGCTCGACCGGGCGACCGTGGTCGCCGCCGGCGAGGTGCCGCTCGACGTCGTGACGATGAACTCGCGGGTCGTGTTCGAGGACGAGGCGGGCGCGCGGCGCGAGGTCCTGCTCGTCTACCCGCCCGCGGCGGTGGACGGCGCGGCGGATCGCGTGTCGGTGCTCTCCCCGGTCGGGATGGCCCTCTTCGGCCTCGCCGTCGGCGAGGTCATCGACTGGCCCATGCCGGAGGGCGGCACGCGCCGGCTGCGGATCGTGGCCGTCCTGTACCAGCCGGAGTCGATCGAGCGAGCCGCGTCGGCGCTGAGCTCGTAGGATGCGGGCGCGCCCTCGCGCCGCAGCCTCGACCCGTGCCCCGACGATTGCTCCAGAAGCTCCGCACGCAAGCCTTCCCGCTCGGGATGGCTGCCGCCGTCGCCCTCGCGTTCTGGGCCCCTGCGGCGGGCGCGGCCTTCCCCGCCAGGCGCGTCGCCGACGCGGGGATCTCCGTCGTGTTCTTCCTGCACGGCGTCGGGCTCTCCACCGAGAAGCTGCGGTCCGGGCTCGGGCGCTGGAGGGTGCACGGGCTCGTGCAGGGGTTCACGTTCGGCGTCTTCCCGCTCCTCTGGTGGGGCGCGCACGCGAGCCTGGGCGCGCGGCTCCCGCCCGAGCTGTCGCTCGGGTTCCTCTACCTCGCGGCCCTGCCGTCCACCATCTCGTCGTCGGTGGCGCTCACCGGCGTCGCGCGGGGCAACGTCGCCGCGGCGGCGTTCAACGCCTCGCTCTCGAGCCTCCTCGGCGTGTTCCTCACCCCGCTGCTCGTGGAGGCCGGGGGGATGGCCGCGGGGGAGCTGCCGCTCGGCGAGGCCATCCTCCAGATCGCGGCGTTGCTCCTCGTCCCGTTCGTGCTCGGCCAGCTCGCGCGACCGGTCGCCGGGGCGTGGTTCGCCCGGCACCGCCGGCTCACGAACCCCGTCGATCGCGGCGTCATCCTGCTGCTCGTCTACCTCTCGTTCTCGGAGTCGGTGTCGGCCGGGCTCTGGGGCCGGTACGGCCTCCGGGCGCTCGCGCTCACGATCGCCGGCGCCGGCGCGCTCCTCACCCTGGTCCTCCTCCTCACGCGGCGGATGGCCCGGCTGCTCCGGCTCGAGGTCGAGGACGAGATCGCCGTGGTGTTCTGCGGCTCGAAGAAGACGCTCGCGTCCGGGGTCCCGATGGCGCGGCTCCTCTTCGGCGATCACCCCGCGCTGGGCTTCATCGTCCTGCCCATCATGGTCTACCACCAGCTTCAGCTCCTGGTGTGCTCGGTGCTCGCGGAGCGGTATGGGCGGAGAGGCGCGCCCGCGCCTCCGCCGCCCGCGGCAGCCGGACGATGAAGGTCGTCCCGCGCCCCTCCTCGGAGTCGACGGAGACGGTCCCGCCGTGCGCCTCGACGAGCCGCTTCACGGTGGCGAGGCCGAGGCCGTAGCTGTCCGGCCGCCGGGTGCCGCGGAAGAACGGCTCGAAGACGTGGGGCAGGAGGTCGGCCGCGATCCCCACGCCCGCGTCCTCGACGCGCAGCAGCACCTCGTCGCCGTCGGCGGAGGCGCGCACCGCGACGAGGTTCTCACCGGCCGGCTTGCGATACTTGATCGCGTTCTCGACGAGGTTCGCGAGCACCGTCTTGAGCGCGATCGGCGAGATCCGCGCGGCGACCGGGTCGGCCTCCACGGTGAGCGCGACCTCCGCGCGCTCCGCGTGCGCCTCGAGCTCGCGGGCGAGCTCGGCGACGACGGCGGGGACGTCGGAGCGCCCCTCCGCGCGCCCGGCGGCGCCGCTCTGCGCGAACTGCAGGAGGTCCTGGATCATCCCGTCGAGGCGGCGCACGCCCTGCGCCGCGCGGGCCGCGAGCTTTCGCACGCCCGCGGGGTCCTCCGCGACACGCTCGAGGGCCTGGACCGCGAGCTGCACGGTCTGGAGCGGCGTGCGCAGGTCGTGCGAGATCTGCCCCGCGAACGCCTCCAGCTCGGCGAGCCGATACCCGACCGAGGTCTGGTACGTCCGCAGGAGGCGGAGGAGCTGCGGGAGGAGCAGGAGCGCGCCCAGCGCGCCGACCGCCGCGAGGACGACGTACGCGATCGAGAGCCGGCGGACCGCGGCGTGGATGCGGGCGGTCTCCGCCTGCGTCGCCGCGACGTTCAGGTCCACGAGCCGGCGGAGCTCCTCGTCCAGCGTCGCGCCCGCGTCCAGGAGCTGCCGGAGCGCGCTCGGTCCCTCCGCCTGTTCCGGCGCCCGCGCGAGCGTGCGATCGACCGCGCGGTCGAGCGCCTCGAGCTCGGCCTCGCGGACGCGCCGCCAGATGGCGTCCTCCTCCTCGCTCCGGGGGAGCTGGGTGTACGCGGCGGCGTGGCCGCGGAGCTGGAACCGGGCCTCGGCGATCGCCTCGTCGCGTCGCCGTAGGTCGTCAGTCCCCGCGGCACGCCGCGACTCGTAGGCGAGCAGGAGCGCCTCCATCCGGACGTCGCGGGCCGCGCCGCGCACGCTCGACAGGTGGCGCACCGACTCCGCCAGCTCGTGCTGGATCACCTCGGCGCGCTGCGTGAGCGGGCGCAGCGCCAGCGGCACGTAGAGCACCGCGCCCAGGAACCCGAACGCGAGCGCCGCGAAGGGGACGCCGACCCGGAGCGGCAAGCGCACCTTGGTGAAGTCCATCGTTCCTCCGGAGCTCGCGGATCTCCTAAGGCCGCGAGACGGACGCGCATGCGGAAGATGGTCGCGAGGAAGGGCGCGGAAGCGACCGCGCGCTTGCTCCGCGTGTTCTCGTGCGGGGCCGCCCGGCGCATCGAGCGGCCGTCCGGCGCATCAAGCGGCCGTCCGGCGGCGCGCCCAGCTCCCTCCCCGGGATCGAGGGCCGAGGAGGAGCCGCCGCATCGGCCCCTCGTCATCGAGCCGGTTGGCGAGCTCCGGACGCGGGGCCCCTCGAGGAGGAGTCCGGCGCACACCGCCCGCAACGGACTCCACCGCGCCCGGGCTGAGATCGCCTGGAACGGGGCGAGGCCGTCGCGTACCCTCGCCGGGCCCATGGGTCCGCTCCTCTGCATCGCCTCCGCGCTCTGCTTCGGCGCGATGGCCATCTTCGGCCGGTTCGCGGCGGCGTCCGGCGTCGACACGACGACGCTGCTCCTCCTCCGCTTCTCCATCGCGGCGGCGCTGCTCTGGGTGCTCGTCGCCGTCCGCCGCGAGCGCCTCCCCCGCGGGCGTGACCTGGCGGTGCTCGTGGGCATGGGCGCGATCGGCTACGCCGGCCAGGCCTTCGGCTACTTCTCGGCGCTCGAGCACGCCTCGGCCGGCCTCGTCGCGCTGCTCCTCTACCTCCACCCGATCATCGTCACCCTGCTCGCGCGCGCCATCTTCGGCCACGCGCTCCGGCCCGTGCAGCTCGTGGCCATCGCCCTCGCCGTCAGCGGGGCGGCCCTGACCGTCGGCAACGCGGCCGACGGAAGCCCGCTCGGCATCGCCTTCGGGGTGGCCACCGCGGGGATCTACGCGGTCTACATCCTCACGGGAAGCACGCTGTCGAAGGAGACCTCTCCCCTCGCCTCCACCGCGGTGATCGTGTCCGCCGCCGGCGCCGTCTTCGCGGCCACCGCCGCGGTGCGGGGCGTGCGGCTCCCCGGCACGCCGGGCGGCTGGGCGGCGGCGGTCGCCATCGCCGTCGTGTGCACGGTCGCGGCGGTGGCGCTCTTCCTCGCCGGCCTCGAGCGGCTCGGGCCGGTGCGCGCGACGATCTACTCGACCGTGGAGCCCGCCTTCACGGTCGTGCTCGCGGCGCTGGTGCTGGGCGAGGAGGTCACGCTCCTCCGCGCCGGTGGAGGTGCGCTGGTCCTCGGCGGCGTGCTCCTCCTGGCGTGGGCCGACCTGCAGCGCGCCCCTACGGCAGCGGGAGCTTGGCGAGGTCGAAGGCCTTCGTGCCCTGAGCGGCCAGCTCGGGCGGCAAGATGGCAGCGGGGACGTTGCCCCTCCCGAAGTACTTCTCGTTGAGCGCGAGGAAGGATCCGTCCTTCATCATGGCCGCCAGGCCTTGCTCGAACCTGGCCTCGAGTCCTGCCGAACGTGCCGTGCCCTTGACGAAGGCCACGGAGGCGATGAGCGGCTCGCCGAGGATCATCGCGAACTGCGTCTTCTCCTTCGGGAAGGTCGCGGCGAGGGTCGTGGCCAGCGAGTAGACGTCGCTGATCGCATACTGGAAGCGGCCCGCCTTCAGCATCCGGAGGAGCTGCACGTCGTCCAGGCACTCGTGGACGGTGATGCCCTGTGCGCGAAGCGGCGCTGCGGAGGGGCTGTTCTGCAGGACGCCGACGCTCAGCCCCCGGTCCTTCAAGTACCTGGCGCGCTCGGCGGGATCCTGCGGCAGCACGTGCTGCGGGGTCACCGGCAGGTAGTACGCATACGCCCGGACCACCTTGCCATAGTTCACCCACTCGATCTTCTCCTGGAGGTCGCCCGTGATGAACAGGGCCCCGGGCGAGTGAGCGTCCACTTCGCCGGCGAACAACGCCTGGACACCCCGCTTGATCGGGAGCACCGAGAGCGCGACCTCGACGCCCGCCCGCCGGAACGCATCCACGAGGATCTCGCCGGCGAGGCCACCGCCCGTGGGTGTGTAGTACGGCGAGTCTGGCACCGCGATGGTCACCTTCTCGCCCGCGAAGGCCGGACCCGCGACCCCGGTCAGGGCCGCCACGAGCGTCACCATCTTCATCCGCGCGATCATCGAGGACTCCTTGTCCCGTTCCTGGTTCGACTCGACCCTGCCCGCGCTCGATCCCTCGACTCCGCCAGCGCGCCGACCGGCGCGTGCGGAAGTGCCCCCGGCGACCGCGTCACGGGGCGGGCGGCCCCGTGAGTCAACCGGAACTGGCCCACCATGGCGGCGAGCTCCTCTGCCTGCCCGGAGAGCTCGCTCGCGGCGGAGGAGGACTCCTCGGCGCTGGCCGCGTTCTGCTGCGTGACCTTGTCCATCTCGGCGGCCGAGCGGGTGACCTGCTGGATGGCCGTCGCCTGCGCGCGAGCCGCGCCGGCGATCTCGGCGACGATGCCGCTCACCTGGTCGACTCCGCCGCCGATCTCCGCGAGCCGCGCCGCCACGTTCCGGGCCGAGACCTCACCCGCGACCGCTTCCCTCACCGACTGGCGGATGAGCTCCTCGGTCCTCGTGGCCGCCTCCTTTGCGCGCAGCGCGAGCGATCGGACCTCCTCGGCGACCACCGCGAACCCGCGGCCCGCTTCGCCCGCGCGCGCGGCCTCGACCGCCGCGTTGAGCGCGAGGAGGTTGGTCTGGAAGGCGATGTCGTTGATGGCGCGGATGATCTGCGAGGTCCCCTCGGCGCTCGCCTTGATCCGGTCCATCGCGCCCTGCATCTCCGCCACGGCCGCCGTGCCGTCCACCGCCGCGGCGCGCGCCCTCTGCGCGAGCGCGCTCGCCTGCTGCGCGCTGTCGGCGGCGTTCCGCGTCATATCGGAGACGGACTCGATCGAGGAGGTCGTCTGCTCGATCGAGGCCGCCTGCTCGGAGGCGCCCGACGCTACGGCTTGCGAGGACGAGGCGATCTGCGCGGCCGCGGAGGAGACGTGTTCGGCCGCCTGGGCGACCTGGACGAGCGTGTCGTGCAAGGCCGCCGCCGCCGCGTTCACGCTGTCGGTGATCCGGGCGTGTTCCCCCCTGAAGCTCCCGGTGACACGCGTGCTCAGGTCTCGATTCGCGATCTCCTCGAGCACCGTCGCGGCGTCGGCGATGGGGGCCTGGATGGAGTCCAGCGTGCGGTTCACCCCCTCGAGCGCGCTGCGGAACGCGCCCTCGTGACGGGAGAGGTCGGCCCTCGCGCTCAGCCGTCCCTCGATGGCTGCGGTGGCGAGCGCATTGACGTCGTCGACCACCGCGGAGAGGGCGTCGAGGCAGCGGTTCAGCGCGGCCTGCATCGGGACCAGCTCTCCCTGCACCGCGTCGGCGCGACGCGGCGGGAGCTCGCCGTGCGAGATGCGCTCGCAGTAATCCGCCACGACGCGGAACGGGGTCACGATGGAGTCGAGCGTGTCGTTCACGCCCTGGACGATGGCCCGGAACTCGCCGCTGTGTCTGCTCGCGTCGGCCCGGACGTGAAGCTCGCCCGCGACCGCTGCCCCGGAGAGGCTCTTCGCGTCGGAGACGAGCGCACGGATCGCGCGGATGCAGGTGTTGATGTTCTGCTCGAGATCCTCGAAGGCGCCCGCGGAGCCGACGGTGATGGGCTCGGGGATGTCTCCCCGGGCGATGCGGGCGAGGTAGGAGCCGGCCAGCGCGAGCGGGCCCGCCATGGCGTCGAGCATCCGGTTCATCCCGTCGATGACCCGCGCGTCCACCCCCTCGTACTTGCCGGGATCCGCGCGGACGTCGAGGTGTCCCGCCATGGCCGCCTGGATGAGCGCGTCCAGGTCCCTGCCGCGGCGGGTGACCGTGTCGACGAGGGCGTTCAGGCTCGAGGCGATTTGATCGAAGTCGCCCTGGAACACTCCGGCGATCGGCGGCGGGACGTCACCGCGCGCGATCCGGGTCACGTAGTCCTTCGTGAGCTCGATGGGTGTCGCGTACGCATCCATCGTCGCGTTCATGCCCTCGATCACGGGGCGGAACTCGTTCGCCACCCGGGTCGGGTCGCCACGGGACTGGAGGTTCCCACGCGCGACCTGCTCGCGGAGCAGCTTGGCCTCCCTGGCGAGGACGTCGATGGGGCGCAGGACCAGGGTCGAGAACAGGAGGACGAGGACGCCGATCAGGAAGGCATCCACCAGCACGATCTGCACCACGGACGTGGCGAGCTGGTGCGCCAGACGATCTCGGAGCGCCGCGTCGGTGAACGAGATCTCGCCGACTCCGACGCGCTTGCCTTCCCGCTGGATCTCGAAGCTCCTGGAGAGGACGCCGGCGGGGGGCGGCTCGGTGGCGCGGTCCACCACGTCGCCGCCCTGCCGCACGACCGCGGCGAAGATCCCATCGTCCGTCCCGCGGACGTGAATGCCGTGGATGTCCTCCACCGCCAGCTCGGGCCGGAGGACGGCCAGGGCCTGGTCCTTCGACAGGGCCCAGAGCGGCTCCACGAGACTGTTCGACAGGCGCAAGGCGGCTGCGTCGATCGTCGCCGTGAGCGCCGCTCGGAGACGAGAGCGTTCCGCTCCGTACTGGTACGCACCCATCGCGCTCAGCACCAGCGTCACGGCGACGACGCTCAGGGTCACGAGCTTGGTCTTGAGGCTGGCGTTCGCGAGCATGGCGTCCGCGGATCAGCCCAGCACCGCCCGTGCCAGCCCGGCGGCGCCCGGCGCAGGTGCTTCCAACGAGGCGCGCCCGAGGTCGTGGACGCGGTGAGCGCGTACCGGACCTACCTCCCCGAGGAATGCATGCGGGTGCTCGAGGCGCTCGACCCGGGGACGCGGGCCTGCATCACGGAGGTGCAGGCGAACGAGTGGATCCCCTTGGACGCCTTCGTGCGCTACCTCCAGGCGCAGGTGGACGTGGCCGGCGGCGACGCGCACCAGCTCCTCCTGAGCCGCTCCAGGATCGTCCTCGATCGCCAGCTCCGCGGCGTCTACCGGATCTTCGCCAAGCTCTCCTCGCCCCACGCGCTCATCGCGCGGCTCGCGACGGTCAACGCGCTCTTCTTCCGGGGGATCGCGGTCGAACGCGTGGAGACGCAGAAGGGCGAGGTCGTCCTGCGGTACCGGGGGTTCGAGAGGACGCACCGGCTCATGGAGCCGATCATCGCCGGCTTCTTCCAGGCCGTGCTCGAGATCAACGGCGCGAAGGATCTCGCGGTGAAGTTCACCCGGCCGATCGGAAGCCCGGACCACGCCGAGCTGACCCTCTCCTGGCGGTGACGGCGCGAGCGGCGCCGGGCTCACGCGGCGTCGAGCGCCGCCGCGGGGTCGGGGATCGGCACGAGGAGCTCGTAGTCCGCGAGCGCGTAGACCAGGCGGCCGCCGCGCACCGGCAGGCGCCCGTCGCGCCGCGGCCGCAGGATCACGTGATCCGGCTTGTGGTCGAGCACGCGCAGCCGGTGTCGCTCCAGCTCGGCGATGACGACCAGCATGATCTCCTCGATGTCCTCGTCGTTCACGATCCCGCGGGCGCGCAGGTCGAGCAGGGTGAGCCCGTGGATCCACTGGAAGATGGCGAGGTAGTCGCGCACCGGATGCAGCCGGATGCGCTGCCCGCCCCCGCCGTCCCGCTGGGCGTCCTCGAGGCGCGCCGCGTGCCAGGCGAGCCCGCTCTCGTCGCGCCCGAGCTCCCACGGACGGAACGTCCGCGCCGGGCACAGGATCGCGAGCGGCCGCTTGGTGAGGATGGGCGGGCCGAGCCGCGAGCGACGGAACCGGAGGACGGCCCCGAACTCCTCGAACGGGCTCGCGAAGGCGGGGAACGACGTGCCCGGGGGGAGGGGCATCATCTCGCCCTCCGGGACGTGCTGCGCGAACCGCGAGATCTTCGCCACCGTCTGGAGGGCGCGGCCGCGGACCGTCGTGGTGACCCGGTAGACGGTGCCCGTGCTCCGGGTGAGGCGGGTGCCGTGCTTGTAGTACCCGCCGCCCTCGTACCACCGCGCCGGCACGAGGTGCTCGCGCCAGGGCCAGCCGAACCGGCTCAGGTACAGCTCGTCGCCCTCGGGCAGGTGGAGGACGGCGTAGTCCACCCCGAACGCGTGCGCCTTCTCGGAGGCGGGGACCGCGTCGAAGGAGGCCGTCGCGAACCAGCCCGGGAGCGTGCTCATGGCGCGAGGGCGTCGAGCTGCGTCGCGGTCCCGCCGTCCATGCACCACTCGAGGATGCGCCGCCCGGCCGGATCGAGCTCGGCGTCCGCGCGCAGCGCCGCGAGCTCGCGCCGGAAGAAGTCCCGCAGGACCGCCGCCCCCGCGTCGTACGCGGCCTCGCCCACCTCGGGCTGGGTCTCCGCCTGGAGGAACCAGCGCGGGATCGGCACACCCTCGATCTGGACCGAGCGCGGGCAGCGGCCGAGCAGCGGGCTCCGCGCGTCGACGAGCTGGTCGGGCCGGAACTTCACCCCGCCGCGCCGCGCCAGGAACTCGCGGGTGAGCCACTGCGGCATGAAGCCGACCTTCCACGCGCCGACGTGCTGGTTGGGGATGAGCACGTGGCGCGTGCCGGGGCTCTCGCGGATCTGGCGGAGCAGGAGGTTCGCGAGCGTGACGCGCTTGCCCGTGGCGAACGGCCAGAACGAGCCGATGCCCTCGCTCTCCAGCCCCTCGCGGGCGACGATGCTCGGGTTGTCGTGCCCGCGCGGCGCGACGAGCCGCCAGAGCCAGGCGAGCGCGGGAGAGAGGACGTGGAAGAGGCCGAGGATGCCGTAGCTCGGCGCGGTCGCGCTGCACGGCGGGCAACGGACGCCGAAGCTCCGGACGTCGACCTCGACCTCGCCCGCGACGACGTCCGGGACGAGCTCCCTCGGCAGGATGACGCGCGGGTTCGGGCAGCGCTTCCCCGGGGCGTCCTCCGTGTGCTCCCAGATGAGCGTCGTGGCCCCGGGGACCGCGCGCAGGTTGAGGAAGACGAGCGGGCGCCGCGGCTCGACGGTGAGCCGCTCGAGCTCGTGGTCGGTGCCGTACGCCTGGATGTGGTTCACGCGGACGAACCAGCCGTCCTCGGCGTCCCGGACGACGAGCTTCGAGGAGGAGCCCTGGAGCGACGGGTGGCACAGGGCCATGTCGTCCGTGACCGGCCGCAGCGCGCACGCCTGCGGGATGGCGATGTGGCGGGTCTCGCCGGTGACGGTGTTGTGGCCGAGCACGAGCCGGCCGTCGGGCTCGCGGTGGGCGTACTCGATCATCTCGCTCTTGCCGCCGCCGCTCGCGCCCTCGTGGAGGATGGTGAGCGTGTTGTCGTACGGCGTCACCACCTGCACGGTCGCGCCGTGCGCCGTGAGCCACCCCTCGCGCTCGCCCACGTTGAGGAGCACGCCGTAGACGCCCTTCTTCGCGCTCGGCCCGGGGTAGAGGTTGAGCGAGAACACCTCGTGGACCGCCTCGGTCCGGTGGTGGACGACCACCTGCTTGCCCGCGCAGTGCGTGTGGCGGAACGGCGGCGCCACCAGGATCACCGCGCGCGGCGCCCAGGGCGCGCCCGGCGCCGGCGGCGCGAAGACGGGCGCCTGGAGGTCGGCGAGCGCGGCCGCGAAGAAGGCGGCGTTGGCCGGGCAGACGAGGAGGGCGGGGAAGTCGAGCCCGCCGCCCGCGGTGAACGGCAGCGCGAGCAGCTCCGTCCCGGAGAGCCAGCGCAGGACGTCGGCGCGGAGCTGCGCGAAGGGGACGTCGAACCGCTCGGTGAACCGCGGCTGATCGGTCGGGCCCGCGTCGCCGACGACCATGGAGTCCGGATCCCGCCGGCGCATGTAGGGCTCGGCGTAGTTCACGGCCACGCCGTTGCGGGCGCGCACCACCTCCGCCTCGAGCACCGTCCGCCCGTCCGGCAGGGCGTACCGCACCTCGTGCCGCTCGCGCCCCGGGCCGCCCAGGGCGAGCGTCGCGAGGTCGGCGCGATCCTCCGCGAACCGGAGCGCCGGGGCGGCCGCCAGCGCGCGGGCGATGTCGTCCGGCAGGACGAGGCGGTCCAGCGTCCAGGCCGGGCGCGTCGAGGGGGGCAGGGCGGCGGCGAACATGAGGGCTCCTGGTGGTTGCGGGGCGGCGCCGGCGTCCGCCGGGCGCGCCCGACCCGAACAGGGAACGGAGATACGCGACACCTGATTCGTGTGACGTGTATCGTGTTACCAACGTCTCCTGCAACTGGGCGAGCGGCCGCAGGGCCGAGGGTCGCCCGGGAGAAACCCTCGGGCGTGCGGGCCTTTCCCACGTCGCGCCCGGGCGCCGGGAGTGGTAAGAGACGGGCGCCTCACCGAGGCGCAGCGAGCCGGTCCCCGGGACGAGCATGGTGCGCAAGCAGACGACCAGAGCGGCGCCGGAGCCCGCCGTCTCCGCGGGGGACTGGACGTTCCTCACGAACCACGCGCACGTCCTCCTCTGCATCGCGCGGGAGCCGGAGGTGCGCATGCGGGACGTCGCGCAGCAGGTCGGGATCACGGAGCGCGCCGTCCAGCGGATCGTCTCGGACCTGGAGCAGGCGGGCTACCTGCACCGCTCGCGGGAGGGGCGGCGCAACCGCTACGAGGTCCGGACCGAGCTCCCGCTCCGGCACCCCATCGAGCGACACGAGCGCGTGTCGTCGCTCCTCTCGCTGGTGCTGGAGACGCGGGCGCGCGGGAAGCGCTGACGAGTCCGCGCGCTCAGCCGCCGGTGCCCGGGGCGCGCGCCCATCGCGCCTGCGCCGTCCGCCCCGGCGACCAGAGGGCCGCCCAGTTCTCCGCCAGCGCGCCCGCCCCCGTCCGCGGGATCCGCAGGACGTACGGGCGCGGCGGGGTGACGTCCCTGCGCAGCTCGGGGTTGAGCTCGCGCAGGGCGCGCGGGCTCACCCCCGCCGCCCGCGCGATCCGGGCGAGCGATCGCGCGCGCGGGATCACCACGAGCTCGTACTCGGCCCAGGGCCCCGGCCGGCGCGGGGCGACCTCGAGGCCGAACGCCGCCGCGTGCCTCGCCAGGATCGCCGCCGCGATGATCTTCGCGACGTAGTCGCGGGTCTCGGCGGGGAGCACGCGCTGCTGCTCCATGTGCCAGAAGTCGGAGTACCCCCGCCGCATGGCGCGCGCGACGCGCCCCGGCCCCGCGTTGTACGCCGCCCACGCGAGGTGCCAGTTCCCCAGCCGATCGTGCAGGCGCCGGAGGAACCGGGCCGCGGCGCGGGCGGACTTCTCCGGATCCCGGCGCTCGTCCACCCACCGGTCCGTGCGCAGCCCGAGCTCCCGCCCCGTGCCCGCCATGAACTGCCAGGGCCCCACCGCGCCGACGGGGCTCCGCGCGTGCGTGCGGAACCCGCTCTCGACCATGGCGAGGTAGATGAGGTCGCGCGGGACCCCGTGCTCCTCGAGGATCGCGCCGTACCGCTCCGCGTACTGCTGCGCGCCGGCGAGCCAGCGGAGGAAGCCGCGCCGCGCGCCCGGGGAGGCGTACTCCCGCAGGTGCTTCAGCACGCGGGCGTTCACCCGGATCGGGATGTCGAAGTCGGCCTGGAGCCTCGCGAGGTCGAACCCGAGCTCGGGGAGGCCGGCGATCGGCGCGCGCGTCGCGGGCGGACGTGCGCGCTCGACGGGCGCGAGCGTCTCGAGCGGCGCGAGGAGGAGGGCGGTCGCGCCGTCGAGCGGCGTCGCCGGGAGCGTCGCGGCCAGGGCCTGGGC